>NZ_QAIU01000635.1:13441-15783 GCF_003061205.1 Pseudomonas sp. HMWF006 | reverse complement strand
ATCGTACTGGCCGGCCAGGGATTTGCCGATGCGCCGGCGCGTCGCCAATTCCAGCGCACCGTGGCCGAGCGGGAAGCTCAAGGCCTTGCGCACTTCGGGCATGCGCTCAAGGATAGGCCGGCTCCACTCGGGGGCCAGCACGTCGATTTGGCATTGCGGGTGGCGCTGCTTGAGACACTGAAACAGTGTCTGCGCCATCACCATGTCACCGACCCAACTGGGCCCAACGATCAGAATATTCATGTGGTTTCCATAAACGAACCGGGGAGGCATTTACGCCTCCCCGCCTCGATAATCACTGAGGGAGCGGCACTGCTTGCGATGGGTCATTACCTTCAACATGACTGTCGACTGTCACTCCACTATCGCGAGCAGGCTCGCTCCCACATGGTTTGTTCGTCCTGCTTCAGATCTACAGACACTGTAGATCCACTGTGGGAGCGAGCTCGCTCGCGAAGGGGCCATCACATCCGACATCGGTGTCGTCTGACACTCCGTCTTCGCGAGCAAGCTCGCCCCCACAGGGTATTGGGTGCTACACAAACCGGTTTCAGCTTAGCCCCAACTCTTTCCAGATCCGCAAAACCTGCCGGCGCTCGTCGGCAAACTGGTCTCCCGCAATCACTCCGGCGTCCTTCTGCAAGGCCTGCCGGTGGGCGGCGGAGCGGTAGGCCTTATAGGCCTCGCGCAACAGGCTGGCATCTTCGGCAGGCATCAGCCCTTCGTGTTCCAGCTCTTCCAGAATGCGGATGTTATCGGTCCAGCGCAGCAATGGCGGGTGGTTGTGCGACCACGCCAGGGCCGCGTATTGCACCATAAATTCAATATCGACGATACCTCCGGCGTCCTGCTTGAGGTCGAACGGCGCCGTGGCCTCGAAGGCATTGGCGGCAGTACCGGCCGCGGTGCCCTTGCTGCCGAGGTTGTCACGCATCTTCGCGCGCATCTCGCTGACTTCCTGTTGCAACTTCGCCAGATCCCGCGCCTTGCCCAAGACCTGCGCCCGGACTTTCTCGAACGCCTGGCCGACATCCTGACTGCCCACCAGCACCCGCGCGCGCACCAGGGCCTGATGCTCCCAGGTCCAGGCTTCATTTTCCTGATAGCGCTCGAACGCACCCAGCGAACTGACCAGCAACCCTGAGGCACCGGATGGCCGCAGGCGCATGTCCACCTCATAGAGCTGACCGGAGTTGGTCTGCGCCGTCAGCAGGTGAATGATCCGCTGGCCCAGCCGGGTAAAGAACTGCGCGCCATCAATCGGCTTCGGCCCGTCGGTTTCTGCCTGCGGATCGCCGTCATGGATGAACACCAGGTCAAGGTCCGAACCATGCCCCAGTTCCAGCCCGCCGACTTTCCCGTAACCGACAATGATGAAGCCGGGATCGCACAAAGTACCGTCGGTGCGCAGCGGCGTGCCGTACTTGGCCACGGTCTGGCGCCAGGCCAGCGCCAGCACTTGCTCGAGAATCGCTTCGGCCAGCCAGGTCAGGTAATCGCTGACTTTCATCAGCGGCAGACTGCCGGCGATTTCCGAGGCGGCGACGCGCAAGCGATGCGCGAGCTTGAAGTGACGCAGGGCTTCCATCTGCTGCTCGAGGTCGTCCTCGGGAATCCGCGTCAGGCGCTCGCGCAACTCGGCAGCCAGTTCTGGCGCCAGCGGTGGCTTGAACAGCCGGCCTTCGTTGAGCAGTTCATCGAGCAGCAGCGGGAAACGGGTGATCTGCTCGGCAATCCACGGGCTGGCCGCGCACAGCGTCAGCAAGCGTCGCAGGGCTCCGGGGTTTTCCGTCAGCAACACTAAATAAGCCGAGCGCCGGGCGACCGCTTCAACCAGCGGCAGTACACGCTCGAGCACCAGATCCGGATTGTCGTGCTCCACCGCCTGCGCAAGCAGACGCGGAATAAAGGCATCGAGCCGCTCACGGCCCAGACGCTGCATCGCCCGCAACTGCGGGCTGCTGCGCAAACTGGCGAGGGCTTTGAGGGCCTTGGTCGCATCAGCGAAACCGCCCTCCTCCAACTGCCGGCACGCCGCCTCTTCGTCCTGCGCCTCTTCCCACAGTGGCAGCCACTCGCCGCCTACCACCACCTCACAGCTGGCGCCTTCTTCCTCATCGGGGTCGGCAATCACTTGCGCGAAATGCCAGGCCACGCGACCGCGCCAGAACATCAGCTTTTCGTGGAACGCCTCCCAGTCGGCAAATCCGAGCATGAACGCAATGCGTGCCTGATCCTGAGCGCCGTCCGGCAGCATCTGGGTCTGGCGGTCGGCAATCGCCTGAATCGCATGTTCGGTGTAGCGCAGGAATTCGTAGCCTTCGCGCAATTCGCTGATCACC
>NZ_QAIU01000635.1:8948-13429 GCF_003061205.1 Pseudomonas sp. HMWF006 | reverse complement strand
CGCTGTTGCAGGCTCAGATCACGCCCGCCGTGAATCAGCTGGAAGGCCTGGGCGATGAACTCGACCTCGCGGATACCGCCGGAGCCGAGCTTGATATTGTCGGCCATGCCCTTGCGCCGCACTTCCTGCTGGATCAACTGCTTCATGGTGCGCAGCGCTTCGATCGCCGAGAAGTCCAGATAACGCCGGTAAACGAACGGCCGCAGCATGTCGAGCAATTGCGCACCCGCCACCTGATCGCCGGCCACCACCCGCGCCTTGATCATCGCGTAGCGCTCCCAGTCGCGCCCCTGATCCTGGTAATACTGCTCCAACGCATTGAAGCTCAGCACCAGCGCGCCGGACGAACCGTAGGGGCGCAGGCGCATGTCGACGCGGAACACGAAACCGTCGACGGTCATCGGGTCCAACGCCTTGATCAGGCGCTGGCCGAGACGAATGAAGAACTCCTGATTATCCAGCGCGCGTTTCACCCCGACGGTTTCGCCGCCCTCGGGGTAGGCGAAGATCAGGTCGATGTCGGAAGACAGGTTGAGCTCGACCGCACCGAGCTTGCCCATGCCGAGGATGACCATTTGCTGCGGCAACCCGCTGCGCCGGCCGGTGGGCGTGCCGAACTGCTGGCAATGGCGGCTGTACAGCCATTGATAGGCCTGGTCGATGGTGGCGTCGGCCATGTCCGAAAGGTCGCGACAGGTCTGCACCAGATCGGCCTGGCGATTGAGGTCACGCCAGATAATCCGCACTTGATGGCGCGCGCGCTGGCGACGCAGCACACGACCGAGTTCGTCTTCGCTCTGCGCTTCGCTCAAGGCGGCGGCAATCTGTGCACAGAGTTCACCCGGCGCGAAAGGCCGATCGAGTTCGCCGGACTGCACCAGCGACAACAACATCAAAGGGTCACGAACGCTCTGTTCAATGACAAAATCGCTGGCGGCACTGACGCGGGCGAATTGCGCCCAGCGCTCCGGCGTCCAATTGGCGAAGCCGTGATCGTCTTCCAGCGAGGCGACGGCCGTACGGAACGACTGCTCGGATCGAGTGACCAACGGCAGGAGAATGGCGGGCAGTTCGGCAAGCACGGGCAGGGTCATGGTCTATCCTTGATCGGCGTGTAAATGGCCGCTTGTAGTGTTTGATGAAAACCCGCTACGCGAAGGACTGTCGAACAAAAGTTAGAAATAGCTGAAATTTCTTCTTCTTTAGCATCCAGCATCAAAGTTTCACCTTTTACGGATGGTAATCGACCAACCTTAACGATTATTCTCACAACGCAGTCGGAGGCCACAAGCCTTTCATCTGTAGTTTTACTACTCGTCTATACATCCGAAAGGCTGAAATGCTCAAAGATTTGTAGTAAAACTACACGCCGCCGGAACAACCTGTCGGCAATCCAAGAATTTTAAATCGTCTGCCCACAAGGCCAGTCGCAAACTCAGGCAACCGATTCTGGAAGCCTTTCCGCCCTGGAGCAAGCCATGCAAGACCTCGATCCCGTCGAAACCCAGGAATGGCTGGACGCCCTGGAATCGGTTCTCGACAAAGAAGGCGAAGACCGTGCTCACTATCTGATGACCCGTATGGGTGAACTCGCGACCCGCAGCGGCTCGCAGCTCCCTTACGCCATCACCACGCCTTACCGCAACACGATCCCCGTGACCCACGAAGCACGCATGCCTGGCGACCTGTTCATGGAACGCCGCATTCGCTCGCTGGTACGCTGGAACGCGATGGCCATGGTAATGCGTACGAACCTGAAAGATTCTGACCTGGGTGGTCACATCTCCAGCTTCGCCTCCAGTGCGACTCTGTATGACATCGGCTTCAACTACTTCTTCCAGGCCCCGACCGACGAACACGGCGGCGACCTGATCTACTTCCAGGGCCACACCTCGCCAGGCGTTTACGCCCGCGCATTCATGGAAGGCCGCATCACCGAAGACCAGATGAACAACTTCCGCCAGGAAGTCGACGGTCAGGGCCTGTCGTCCTACCCGCACCCTTGGCTGATGCCTGACTTCTGGCAGTTCCCGACCGTATCCATGGGTCTGGGTCCGATCCAGGCGATCTACCAGGCACGCTTCATGAAGTACCTGGAACACCGTGGCTTCATCCAGCCGGGCAAACAGAAAGTCTGGTGCTTCCTGGGCGACGGCGAGTGCGACGAGCCGGAATCCCTCGGCGCGATCTCCCTGGCCGGCCGCGAGAAGCTGGACAACCTGATCTTCGTCATCAACTGCAACCTGCAGCGCCTCGACGGCCCGGTTCGCGGCAACGGCAAGATCATCCAGGAACTCGAAGGCGTGTTCCGCGGTGCTCAGTGGAACGTGACCAAAGTCATCTGGGGCCGTTTCTGGGACCCACTGCTGGCCAAAGACGTCGACGGCATCCTGCAGCGTCGCATGGACGAAGTCATCGACGGCGAGTACCAGAACTACAAAGCCAAAGACGGCGCGTTCGTTCGCGAGCACTTCTTCAACACGCCTGAACTGAAGGCGATGGTTGCCGATCTGTCCGACGACGAGATCTGGAAACTCAACCGTGGCGGCCACGACCCGTACAAGGTCTATGCGGCGTACCACGAAGCGGTCAACCACAAAGAACAACCGACCGTCATCCTGGCCAAGACCATCAAGGGTTATGGCACTGGTGCCGGCGAAGCGAAGAACACCGCGCACAACACCAAGAAAGTCGATGTCGACAGCCTGAAGTTGTTCCGCGATCGTTTCGACATTCCGGTCAAGGACGAAGAGCTGGAGAACCTGCCGTTCTTCAAGCCAGAGCCGAACAGCGCCGAAGCCCGCTACCTCAGCGAGCGCCGTGCTGCACTGGGCGGTTTCGTTCCGCAGCGCCGCGCGCAGAGCTTCAGCGTACCGACGCCGGACCTGGACACTCTGAAAGCCATCCTCGATGGTTCGGGCGACCGTGAAATTTCCACCACCATGGCCTTCGTGCGGATCCTCGCGCAACTGGTCAAGGACAAGGAAATCGGCCCGCGCATCGTTCCGATCATCCCGGACGAAGCCCGCACCTTCGGTATGGAAGGCATGTTCCGTCAACTGGGCATCTACTCCTCCGTTGGCCAGCTCTACGAGCCAGTCGATAAAGACCAGGTGATGTTCTACAAGGAAGACCAGAAAGGTCAGATCCTTGAAGAAGGCATCAACGAAGCAGGCGCCATGAGCTCGTTCATCGCCGCCGGTACTTCGTACTCCAGCCACAACCAGCCGATGCTGCCGTTCTACATCTTCTACTCGATGTTCGGCTTCCAGCGTATCGGTGACCTGGCCTGGGCCGCTGGCGACAGCCGCACCCGTGGCTTCCTGATCGGCGGCACCGCCGGCCGTACCACCCTGAACGGTGAAGGCCTGCAACACGAAGACGGTCACAGCCACCTGCTGGCCGCGACCATCCCGAACTGCCGCACCTACGATCCAACCTACGGCTACGAGCTGGCGGTGATCATTCAGGACGGCATGAAGAAGATGACCGAAGAACAACAGGACATCTTCTACTACATCACCGTGATGAACGAGTCGTACCAGCAGCCAGCCATGCCGGCCGGTGCCGAAGAAGGCATCAAGAAAGGCATGTACCTGCTCGAAGAAGACACCCGCGACGCGGCGCACCACGTTCAGCTGATGGGCTCCGGCACCATCCTGCGTGAAGTCCGTGAAGCGGCGAAGATCCTGCGTGAAGAGTTCAACGTCGGCGCCGACGTGTGGAGCGTCACCAGCTTCAACGAACTGCGTCGCGACGGCCTGGCCGTGGAGCGCAGCAACCGCCTGAAGCCTGGCCAGAAGCCTAAGCAGAGCTACGTCGAAGAATGCCTGAGCGGCCGTAAAGGTCCGGTCATCGCATCGACCGACTACATGAAGCTGTTCGCCGAGCAGATCCGTCAGTGGGTACCATCCAAGGAATTCAAAGTCCTGGGCACCGACGGTTTCGGCCGCAGCGACAGCCGCAAGAAACTGCGTCATTTCTTCGAAGTCGACCGTCATTTCGTGGTGTTGGCAGCCCTGGAAGCACTGGCTGACCGTGGTGATATCGAACCTAAAGTCGTGGCCGAGGCCATCGTCAAGTTCGGCATCGACCCGGAAAAACGCAACCCACTGGACTGCTGAGGAGACATTTTGTGAGCGAACTCATTCGCGTACCTGACATCGGCAGCGGTGAAGGTGAAGTAATTGAACTGTTTGTGAAGGTCGGCGACCGCATCGAAGCCGACCAGAGCATCCTGACCCTGGAATCGGACAAGGCCAGCATGGAAGTGCCAGCCCCGAAAGCCGGCGTCATCAAAAGCCTGAAAGTGAAGCTGGGCGACCGTCTGAAAGAAGGCGACGAACTGCTGGAGCTGGAAGTCGAGGGCGCCGCGCAAGCGGCCCCTGCTCCTGCTGCGGCACCGGCTGCCAAAGCTGAAGCCAAACCAGCCGCCGCTCCTGCTGCCGCTGCGCCAGCCGCTGCCCCTGCGGCCGCTTCGG
>NZ_QAIU01000635.1:7556-8938 GCF_003061205.1 Pseudomonas sp. HMWF006 | reverse complement strand
GATCATCGAGATTCAGGTCAAGGTCGGCGACACCGTCGAAGCTGATCAATCGTTGATCACCCTGGAATCCGACAAGGCGAGCATGGAAATCCCGTCGCCCGCCGCTGGCGTGGTCAAGGCCATCAGCGTCAAGCTCAACGACGAAGTCGGCACCGGCGACCTGATTCTGGATCTGGAAGTGGCGGGTGCTGCGGCCCCTGCTGCGGCCGCCCCGGCTCAAGCTGCTGCGCCAGCCGCTGCCGCTGCGCCTGCTCCTGCAGCAGCCCCGGCTGCGCCAGTGGCCGACAGCGTTCAGGACATCCACGTTCCGGACATCGGTTCGGCCGGCAAGGCCAAGATCATCGAAGTGCTGGTCAAGGCTGGCGACAGCGTTGAAGCCGACCAGTCGCTGATCACCCTGGAATCCGACAAGGCGAGCATGGAAATCCCATCGCCTGCCGCTGGCGTGGTGGAAAGCGTTTCCATCAAGCTGGACGACGAAGTCGGTACCGGCGACCTGATCCTCAAGCTGAAAGTCAAAGGTGCGGCGCCTGCTGCTGCCCCGGCGCCTGCTGCCGCTGCTGCACCGAGCGCTCCAGCACCAGCCGCTGCTGCTCCGGCTGCCGCTGCACCTGCTGCTGCCGCTCCGGTTGCTGCTCCAGCCAAGCCAGGCGCGAAAGTTCACGCCGGCCCGGCCGTGCGTCAACTGGCCCGTGAGTTCGGCGTCGAGCTGAGCGCCGTTGGCGCCAGCGGTCCGCACGGTCGCATCCTCAAGGAAGACGTGCAGGTTTACGTCAAGGCGATGATGCAGAAGGCCAAGGAAGCGCCAGCTGCTGGCGGTGCCACCGGTGGCGCGGGCATCCCGCCGATTCCGGTCGTGGACTTCAGCCGCTTCGGCGAAATCGAAGAAGTGCCGATGACCCGCCTGATGCAGGTCGGCGCTGCCAACCTGCACCGCAGCTGGCTGAACGTGCCACACGTGACGCAATTCGACTCGGCGGACATCACCGAGCTGGAAGCCTTCCGCGTGGCGCAGAAAGCCGTTGCCGAGAAGGCTGGCGTCAAGCTGACCATCCTGCCGCTGCTGCTCAAGACCTGTGCGCACCTGCTCAAGGAACTGCCGGACTTCAACAGTTCGCTGGCGCCAAGCGGCAAGGCGATCATTCGCAAGAAGTACGTCAACATCGGCTTCGCGGTCGACACCCCGGATGGCCTGCTGGTACCGGTCATCAAGAACGTCGACCAGAAGAGCCTGCTGCAACTCGCTGCAGAAGCCGCTTCGCTGGCTGAAAAAGCCCGCACCAAGAAGCTGTCTTCGGACGAGATGCAGGGCGCCTGCTTCACCATTTCCAGCCTCGGCCACATTGGCGGCACCGGCTTCACGCCGATCGTCAACGCGCCGG
>NZ_QAIU01000635.1:1197-7546 GCF_003061205.1 Pseudomonas sp. HMWF006 | reverse complement strand
GCTTCACCCAGCGTCTGGGCAGCCTGCTGGGCGACATCCGCACCATCCTGCTGTAACCGAACAGGCCCTCCGACAACGGAGGGCCTGTTGCGTCACCCTTTCGAGCGCCACACGCTCGTACCTCAACCCCGTCAGTTTGACGGGGCTTTTTTTTGCCTGGCGAAAGCCACCCTCAAGATTTTTCCCACGAGTTGTACTGATATCAGCTACGACCCGAGTCCACTTCGTGCCGATATTTTTATGCGCCAGATAACTAATCTTGGCACTGCAAAGCCAACTAACGCGCTTTGCCTTATTTATTCTTATCAAGCATTTATTCGAATGGACTCATTCATGTTCAAACCCACTATCGGCCCGATCATCGGCCACGTCACAACTAACCATGCGCGCATCTTTATTCGCGGCGAGCATCAAAACAATGCAACCGTATTTGCGGCAGTTCGTTATCGCGCTGTCGATTCCCAACAATGGTCAAGCGTGACTTTCGCCAGACTAAGCGAATTACGTGACATGTCAGAAGTACTGACACTCAACAACTTGAATGCGGATACCGAGTACGAATACCAGGCCATGTGGTTCAGCCCGATGAATCCGGTACACACCGTCGACAGCGTGGCGGAGTTGCCCCTGCAATGGCCACGTGAGAGCTATCGCTTCCGCACGCGCTCCGCCCAGGCCTTGCAGCCCAGAGCCTACATCATCGGCTCCTGTCGCTACTTGCGCATGACCGCCGGCATCGCTTCGCTGCCGCAGTTGGGCGACCGGATCTTTGCGTCCATCAACCAGTTGATCGAAGGTGCGCAACCGCCGGTCAGTGCCACACTCATGACCGGAGACCAGATCTATGTCGATGATCTGAACCTGATCGCCCCCGACCGGGAATATAAAGACATCCTTCTCAAGTACCGCGCCGCATTCTCGCAACCGCATATACAACGGCTGATGTCTGGAACGTCGACTTACATGATGCTCGACGACCATGAAATCGAAGATAACTGGCCGGCGAACGCCGGAAAGTCTGACCATGAGTTATACCGCAACGCCATGGCTGCCTATGAGTTGTATCAAGCCAGTCACAGCCCGGCACATTCACTGACAACTAACGGTGAAGTTGACCGCTCGAAACTTGATCATTACTGGTATCAATTCAGTGACGGCGATATTGAATGGTTCGTGACCGACAGCCGCACTCGCCGCAACTTGTCGGCCGATAATCGCCGTATCCTGGATGAGGCGCAGGAACAGGCGTTGCTCACGTGGCTGGTCAAGAGCCCGGCACGGGTCAAGTTCGTGGTCACCAGCGTGATGTTCTACCCGGATCGCAAACGGCATGGCGACGATGCCTGGAAAGCCTTCCCGGAACAGCGGCTGCGGCTGCTGGAAACCATCCGCACCCAGCGCATCAGAAATGTCGTGTTTGTTTCCGGCGATGTGCATGGATCGCTGACTGCACGCCTGAGCCACAGCGAAGACGCTGACTTCGAAGTGCACACCATCGTTTCCTCGCCACTGTGCAACAGCAAGCTGCTGCCCTATGCCAAAGCCTCCACCTTCATCCTCGATCAGCCGCTGGTGCGCACGGCAGCGGGCGATTATCGGCATGAGCTGACCAGTGCGGTGGTCAGCGAGGACAACTTCGCCCATGTCGTGGTCGAGACTGATCATATTTTGATCAATTACCATGATCGGGATGGCAAGAAGCTGCAATCCGTCAGGATCAAACTGCGTTGAAATCGAAAAAGATCGCCGCCTGCGGCAGCGCCTGTATGGGTAGGCGTCCCCTGTAGGCGCTGCTGCAGGCGGCGATCCTTTGCTCTTTTACAAGAGGCGCTGGAGAAATGCCTCGCGCGGCCGACACATTCTTATAGCACTTGGCCTTCATCTCTCTTGTCAGTCAGTGCCGCAATGATGCAACCTTGCCGCAGGCAACAGTTAAGAGGGCGAGAGCCCGGCGCGTTCAGCATATTTCCAAGCGAGTTCCCTTCATGAAGAGCCAACCCGATGCCGCCAGCCGTATGGCGGCCGAGGTAGTGACGCAGTTGCCTGTGCCCTCGCGGCTCGGCATGCTGCGTTTCGAGCGCTTGAATGAAGCCAGTTGGGCGATGCTGTTTCTCGACCCCAACTGCGAGCGCCAGTTCGGTCAACCGGCCGTTGAACTGTGTGCTCTGGTCGGCTCGCCGTACGCCAGCCTGATGGAACCCGAAGCGCGCTATCAGTTGCATGACACCATCCAGCAGCAGCTCGGCACCAGCCCGCACTATCTGGTGCGCTACACCCTGCACACCGCCGCCGGCACGCTGAGCGTCCTGGAATTGGGTGAAGCCTATAAACAACACAATCGGCACCTGCTGCGCGGCTATCTGCTGGCAGTCGACGATGTGTTCGACGAAGCGTCATCACTGCCCTCGGTCGACCTCGAAACCCAGAACTCTCGCCTGCAGATCGCCCTGGAACTGAACCAGCGCGCCCAGCAGGAGCAACTGCAGCACCTCGAACGCGTGCGCGCCCAGCAAGACCTGATTCTGCTGCTCGCCCGCCAGCGCTACAGTTCGCACAATTCGTTGCAGGAAGCCGCCGAGCTGATCACCCGCTGCGCCTGCGACATCTACGAGATCGACTGCGCCAGCCTGTGGAACCTCGAAGGCCAGCAACTGGTGCCGATTTCGGCCTACCACCGCGCGACCCAGGAATACATTCTCCCGGATGTGATCGACGTCAGCAGCTTCCCCGACTACATGGAAGCGCTGCACAGCAGCCGCGCCATCGACGCCCATAACGCGATGCGTGATCCGCGCACCCGCGAGATGGCCGAAGCCCTGCGCCCGCGCGACGTCAACGCCATGCTCGACGCGAGCATCCGCGTCGATGGCCAGGTGGTTGGCGTGCTGTGCCTGGAACAGACCGGCGTCACCCGCGCCTGGCAGTCCGACGAAATTGCGTTTGCCGGTGAGCTGGCCGACCAGTTCGCCCAGGTCATCAACAACCACAACCGCCGCACCGCCACCAGCGCCCTGCACCTGTTCCAGCGTGCCGTGGAGCAAAGCGCCAACGCCTTTCTGCTGGTCAACTGCGACGGTGTGGTCGAGTACGTCAACCCCAGCTTCACCGCGATCACCCAGTACACCACCGAGGAAGTCCATGGCCAGCGCCTGTCGGAGCTGCCGGCTCTGGAAAACCTCAGCGAACTGCTGTTCGACGCGCCCTCGGCGCTGGCCAAGAGCAACAGCTGGCAGGGCGAATTCAAGAGCCGCCGGAAAAACCTCGAACCGTACTGGGGGCAGCTGTCGATCTCCAAGGTCTACGGCGACAACCGCGAACTGACGCATTACATCGGCATCTACGAAGACATCACCCAGACCAAACTGGCGCAGCAGCGCATCGAACGTCTGGCCTACACCGACAACCTGACCAACCTCGGCAACCGTCCGGCGTTTATCCGCAACCTCGACGAACGCTTCGCCCGGGACAGCGATACGCCGATCAGCCTGTTGCTGGTGGACATCGACAACTTCAAGCGGATCAACGACAGCCTCGGGCACCAGACCGGCGACAAACTGTTGATCAGCCTCGCCCGGCGCCTGCGCAACAGCCTGAGCCCGAGCGGCAGCCTCGCCCGTTTCGCCAGTAACGAATTCGCCGTACTGCTCGACAACACCGATCTTGAGGCCGGCCAACAAATCGCCAGCCAGTTGCTGATGACCCTCGACAAACCGATGTTCGTCGACAACCAGTTGATCAGCGTCACCGGCTCCGTCGGCCTGGCCTGCGCGCCGCTGCACGGACGCGACCCGCAAACCCTGATGCGCAACGCCGGGCTGGCCCTGCACAAGGCCAAGGCCAACGGCAAACATCAGGTACAGGTTTTCACCGAAGCACTGAACGCCGAGGCCAGTTACAAGCTGTTCGTCGAAAACAACCTCCGCCGCGCCCTGACCCAGAACGAGCTGGACGTGTTCTACCAGCCCAAGCTGTGCCTGCGCAGCGGTCGCCTGCTGGGGATGGAAGCGCTGCTGCGCTGGAATCACCCGGAGCGCGGCATGATCCGCCCGGACCAGTTCATCAGCGTCGCCGAAGAGACCGGTTTGATCATTCCGATCGGCAAGTGGATCGCCCGTCAGGCCTGCCGCATGAGCAAGGCGCTGACCGCCGCGGGCATGGGCAATCTGCAAGTGGCGATCAACCTGTCACCGAAACAGTTCTCCGATCCGGATCTGGTCGCCTCGATCGCCAACATCCTCAAGGAAGAAGCGCTGCCGGCCAACCTGCTGGAGCTGGAGCTGACCGAAGGCCTGCTGCTGGAAGCCACCGAAGACACGCACTTGCAGCTTGACCAGCTCAAGCGCCTGGGCCTGACCCTGGCCATGGACGACTTCGGCACCGGTTATTCGTCGCTCAGCTACCTGAAGAAATTCCCGATCGACATCATCAAGATTGATCGCAGCTTCATCCACGAAATCCCGGACAACCAGGACGACATGGAAATCACCTCGGCGGTGATCGCCATGGCCCACAACCTGAAGCTCAAGGTCGTGGCCGAAGGCATCGAGACTGCCGAGCAACTGGCGTTCCTGCGCCGTCATCGCTGCGACGTTGGCCAGGGCTACCTCTTCGACCGGCCGATCCCGGGCAACGAGCTGATCCACGCCCTCAAACGCTACCCGCGCGGCCCGCTCTGCCTTTAATCCTCTACATCTCCCTGTAAGCGCGAGCAGGCGAAGGCCTACAGTGGGGCGAGTACCCGCACATTTTGGGTAGTGATTAACCGGGCATCATTGGGCACACTGGCGGTCTGACTTTTTACATCCAACCTGACTGAGAGGAACGATCATGGTTCTGCGCTCGGAAATTCTGGTGAACAAGAACGTGCTACCGACCAAAGAACAAGCGTTGCCCGGCCGCGAAACCGCGATGACCCTGCCTGAAAAACACTTCGTCTTCGAAGAAACCCCGCTGCTTGGCCCGTTTTTCCAGGACGTCGACTTCGCGATTTTCGGCCTGGGTTGCTTCTGGGGCGCCGAGCGCCGCTTCTGGCAGCGTGAAGGCGTGGTCAGCACGGTCGTGGGTTATGCCGGCGGTTTCACGCCGAACCCGACCTACGAAGAAGTCTGCTCGGGCCTGACCGGCCACGCCGAAGTGGTGCTGGTGGTGTATGACAAGGCCAAAGTCAGCTACGAAGAGCTGCTGGCAATGTTCTGGGAGCTGCATAACCCGACGCAGGGCATGCGTCAGGGCAACGACATCGGCACCCAGTACCGCTCGGTGATCTACGCGACCTCGCCTGAGCATCTGGATGCGGCACTGAAGAGCAAAGCGGTGTATCAGGCTGAACTGTCGAAGGCCGGTCTGGGCGAGATCAGCACCGAGATCGAACAGGCGCCAACCGTGTACTTCGCCGAGGCGTATCACCAGCAGTATCTGGCGAAAAACCCTGAGGGTTACTGCGGGATTGGCGGCACCGGTGTGTGCATGCCGAACTAAAGCTGCGAGCTACAAGCATCAAGCTGCAAGCGCGTCGCTCGCTTCAGCTTGTAGCTTGTAGCTGGAAGCTTTACTCCGCTATTAGCCAATCCATCTGCCACCCACCCTGGGTCTGCCCCAGCTTCTTCGACAGCCACGGCAGCAACTCACGCAATTCTTCCTCCAGCCCCCACGGCGGATTGGCAATCGCCATGCCCGAACCGTTCAGGCTGTTCGGCGTATCCAGCGGATGCACCAGCAGTTCCACGCGCAGCAACTTCGGCGCACCGGTACCGGCCAGATCCTGATAGAACCGACGCAACGCACGCTGATCTTTCACCGGATACCAGATCGCCGCCACCGTCTGGCGCATGCGACCAATCGCCTCTTTCAACGACGCCGCGCAGCGCTGCATTTCATCGAGCTGCTCGAACGGCGGATCAATCAACATCACCGCGCGCTTTTCCTGCACCGGCAACATCGCCCGCGCCACATGCCAGCCCTCGCCGAGGTGAACCTTGACCCGGCGATCACCGGCCATGTTGTCCTTGAGCAGCACGCCGTCTTCCGGGTGCTTCTCGTTGAGCATCACCCGATCCTGCGGCCGGGTCAGGCGCCGCGCCAGCTCCGGCGAACCCGGGTAGTAGCGCAACTGGCCATCCGGGTTCATCTCGTGCAGCACCTTCATGTAGTCGGCGGTCAGCGCCGGCAGGTCCGGCTGATCCCACAACCGCGCAATGCCTTCCAGGTATTCGCCGGTGCGATTGGCCTGATCGCCCTGCAAGTCATACAGACCGATGCCGGCGTGCGTGTCGAGATAGGCAAACGGCTGCTCCTTGCGCGACATCAGGGCGATGAGGCGGGTCAAGGTCAGGTGTTTGAACACATCGGC
>NZ_QAIU01000635.1:0-1187 GCF_003061205.1 Pseudomonas sp. HMWF006 | reverse complement strand
ACCCTCTCCCGGAGGGAGAGGGGACTGACCGTGGTGATCTTGCGAGTTACATCGACCTGAAAGATCAGCGTGATCTCAGGTTTGGCCAAGCGAAGATCAGCGCGGAAGTCGCAAGTCGGCGTACATCACCCAGACAACTCGGTCAGTCACCCGAAAGAACCCCACCCTCCAGGCTTGGCCAAGCGAAGATCAGCGCGGAAGTCGCTAGTCGGCGCACATCACCCAGACGACTCGGTCAGTCCCGCGAAAGAACACCACCATCCAGGCTTGGCAAAGCGAAGTTCACCGCTGAAGTCGCAGGTCGGTGTACATCACCCATACAACTCGGTCAGTCCCCTCTCCCTCTGGGAGAGGGTTAGGGTGAGGGGCTTTGCTTTTATGGCGTTAAACTGTCTAACCATGAACGACAGGAAGTCAAAAACTCATGCGATATCTGATCATCTGCTTATTCAGCCTGCTTAGCCCATACCTCGCCCTTGCCGACGAAACCCACATTGAACAGGCACGCCAGACACTAAAGAACTACGGCCTGAGCCACTGCATCCTAAAGCCATTCAACGAACACTCCTTGCTGGAAAAAGACATTGCACTGTCCGCCAATGCCTATTCCTTCATGGGCAAAGGCATGCATTCGATCCTGCAAAATGAAGACACGCTGCAAGTGCTACACGATCCCTACAAAGAAACCCGAAACTACGTGTTGGCGGCTTACGAGCAGACGCCTTCAAACAGCAAATACTCGAATGAAAAAGTAGTGTTTTTTGGGTGCATGAAGGTCTACAACTCCGATGCGTTCAACAGCTTTATCAACTCTCAGGATGCGTACATCCCTGACTGACTAACTGATTTCCTTTAACGTCAAAAGATCGCAGCCTTCGGCAGCTCCTACAGGGCGAACGCCAGTCCCGTGTAGGAGCCGCCGAAGGCTGCGATCTTTTGATCTTTTTCAGGCGGGCATGCTGCGCAGGCGCCTGCCGATGACATCAAGCACATCACAGCCGTCACGCAATGGGATCACGCAGAGCTGGGCGAAATCGCTGAGGATGACGGAGTCGCATTCGACCGAGCCGCGCATGCACATGTTTTCCAGCACCTGGATCACGGCGCGCAGACGATGGTTGGCGGCGTCCATGAGGATGTCGAGAGGCACGTGGGTGTCGATGAAAAGGGTGGGCATGTCGCTGCAA
>NZ_QAIU01000075.1:0-2611 GCF_003061205.1 Pseudomonas sp. HMWF006 | reverse complement strand
GCGGTGCCGGTCGGCAACGTGGTCGAAAAACTCGCACCGTACAGACGAATGTCTTCAGGGTATTCGAGGAAGTACTGGCCACGTCCGAGCATCACACTTTGCGCCAGTCCCGAACCGCTGCCGGGGGCCAGACGATTGGCGATGCCGACCATACCCGGCAATGCCGCCAGGGTCGAAAGCCCCGCGGTGGTGGTCCCCACCGTGGGTGTGCGGCTGTGGTAATTCATGAAGTAGAGGCCGTACTCGGTGTCGTCACCGAGCCAGCGC
Organism: Pseudomonas sp. HMWF006; assembly: GCF_003061205.1. Lineage (NCBI taxonomy): Bacteria > Pseudomonadati > Pseudomonadota > Gammaproteobacteria > Pseudomonadales > Pseudomonadaceae > Pseudomonas > Pseudomonas sp. HMWF006. The sequence goes on along the minus strand of NZ_QAIU01000075.1, from coordinate 2,344 downwards.
AATGCCGTGCCCCACTGGCCGGAATCCCGTGCATCGCGGTCACCGCCACGGGGTACCACCACGCCTTCGCGAGTTACCTGAATGCCTTGACCAAAGGCTTGGGTCAACGGCACAAACGGTGCAATCGCAGGGCTGCCGACGGTGTAGTTGTTGTTGCACCCGTCCGACGCCACATCGACACCGAAGAACGTGCCGCAGTTGTCGAGAACCGTCTGATCCCACTCCAGTTGATAGAAACCTTCCACCGAGAGTTTGTCGGTGAGGCTTTGCGAGCCGAACAGCATGTTCACCGGAATCAGGCCTTCCTTGATCTCGGCACCGGGGCGCCGAAACGCCGAAACGTCGATCGGGTTGATGCTGTTGATCGAGTTGCCGATGAAGGTACTTTCACCCCAACTGACCACTTGCTTGCCGGCGCGCACAGTGCCCGGCAAGTCCGCGATGGAATAGTTGTGATAAACGAACGCATCGAGAATCTGCGCCCCGGAGGACTTCGCGCCTTCCTTGCGGCCGCTGTCGCTGATCGGCTTGAACTCGCGGTCTTCGTCCTTGAGTTCGAAGTCGTACCAATACTTGCCACGCACGAACACACCGGTGTCGCCGTACTTCAATTCGAGGTCGTGGATGCCTTTGAAGATCTTCGAAAAGGTCTCACCCTTCTTGAAGTTCAAGCGTCCGTCATCACCGGTCGAGGATTGTCCGGTCCCACCGTTGACTGTGCCGACCAGCGACTTCTCGGCATCGCGCATGCCCCAACTCGCACCGATCGACAGCGACGAGTCGAACGTCCCCTCGATTTCCCCGATATTGAACGAAACCGCCTGCGCCTGAGCACAGCAACCCAAAGCCACCGCGGCTGCCAGCGCCTGCGGTATGAAGATGGCGCGCATTGTTTTTGTTGTCATGCGTCTTCCCCGGTGAGTGACAGAAGGCCCCACCCTACTGCCGGGTGACCGGGTCGATAAGCGCACCAAGGAGGTATTCGTGTTGTCGCTCGAAAGGATGAATGCCCTTGCGAAACGGGCCTTTGCGCGAGCCATGGATTGGCTGGATAGAGGATCATCAGTACCGCGCATGAAGCCGGTGGGGCGAGATGACTGTTACATGCCCCGTAACAGTGCATGTCAGAGATCGGTATTTTTCCTACAGGCTCAACACCTTATTCTGAGCGCGCTTTCAGGCAATACGCCGAAAAGCACGAAGCCAGCTACGCTGAGTCATGGAAGCGACTGGCAACAGATTTCAGATGAATCGAGATGTCGGTTCATCGCCCCGGTGTTCACTGACGTTGATTTGTAGCTCCTTGATCCAACGTCTTACCTTGGCCGCTGCGTTTGCAGCGGCCTTTTTTATGGCTGTTGAAAAACCATTCCCTAAGACCTGCAAACACTTTCCGAGAACAACGTCGGACCTTTCCTGCTGCGTAGGCGAATTCTCCCCGCTTTGTGATTAGTCGGCGAAAACCCTCTCAAAACAACACCCTGTTACTTACGGGCTTCTCAGATTTTTTAACAGCGACTCTGATGTAACTTGAAACACCTCAATCACTCGCTGGTGACACGGACGTCACTATCGGCCGCGCTGACCTGCCAGCAAGTTATCACGCACATTCAAAAGGACATGAATATGCAAAGACCTCCACCCCTGATGCTTGATGAAATCCGTATTACCGCCATTGGCGAGCGGCGGTTATCACTAAAGCCGGAATTGATGCTGTGAAAATACATATCGCGAGGCTTGACCAATCAGATGCCAACGAAATCATGATTCAACGTCTGGAAAAAATTCTCAGCGGGCACTGGATGCTCACCGATACGGATTTACGCTATTACACTCATGAGATCAGGGAGCTGGAAAGGTTTCGAGCAATGGGGCTTAGCGATGAGTTCAAACCTGAAAGCGGATCTCCTGCCTGGAACAACGCGCACACCGCAACACTGGAGGATTACAAACTGGGTAGTGAAGACCATTTGTTGTACTCACCAGACGCGGTTCAGGCAGTAAACAGCCAGATAGATCGCATATATGAACAACTGCTTAAAGGAACCTACCAATGACCCCGATCGAGCAAATCGTAAAAAACGAACCCATCGCAGACGTTCTGACAGCCTTTGGTATCGGACTGGCGTATCCATCGCTGGATAGAATGATTGGTCGCTACAAATTCGAACTCATTGCCAATGGCGAACTGCTGAAAACCTATGCACAACTTTTCGAACAGGGTGTGTTGGCCAATGGCGACGGACCCGTTGCCGTCAAAGGACCTAACTGGCGAGCTCCCAGATTTATAACTGACAACACGTTTTCTTAAGTCGCAATTCAAGCCACCAAGCCCAAACCTGGT
>NZ_QAIU01000634.1:797-1991 GCF_003061205.1 Pseudomonas sp. HMWF006 | reverse complement strand
CCCGCCGCAAGTTCGCCCAGACCGAGCGCGAGGCGGGTAAAGCGGCGCTGGTGCTGGGGCTGTGCTTTATCTCCGAAGGGGCGATTCCGTTTGCCGCCAAGGACCCGCTGCGGGTGATTCCGGCGAGCATTGCCGGCGGTGCGTTGACTGGCGCACTGTCGATGTACTTCGGCTGCAAACTGATGGCGCCGCACGGTGGTCTGTTTGTGCTGGCGATCCCGAATGCAATCAACCATGCGTTGCTGTATCTGCTGGCGATTGTGGCGGGGAGCCTGCTGACCGCTGTGGTCTATGCGACGGTCAAACGCCCGGAAGCGGCCGAGCTGGCGATGGAGCCCGCCAAAGCCTGACACCGATCTCAGTAAGCGTGAGCCTGCTCGCGATAGCACTCTGTCCAAGACATCAATGTTGACCGACACACCGCCATCGCGAGCAGGCTCACTCCTACAAGAGCAGGTGTCATGGCGGAGTCATACAGCCGTGCTTAAGTTTTCCTTTTTTTCAGGGAGAACTCCATGAGCGATTTCAATCTCGGTCGTCGGCGGGTCATGCAAGTGGTCGGTGCCGGTCTGCTGATGCCAGGGCTGGCGCCAGCGGTGATCGCGTCGGTCAAGGATCGGCCGCAACTGACGGACGGCGTGCAGTCCGGCGACCTGCAGGGCGACCGCGCGATGATCTGGAGCCGCAGCGACCGTCCGGCGCGAATGGTGGTCGAGTGGGACACCCGTAGCCAGTTTCGCCACCCGCGCCGGGTAATCTCGCCGCTGGCCGATGCGCGCACAGATTTCACCGCCCGGGTCGAACTGACCGGGTTGCCCGCCGATCAGGCGATTTTCTATCGGGTGTATTTCAAGGACGCGCAAACCGGCGTCGCCAGCGAACCGTGGCTCGGCCACTTGCGCAGCGCACCGACGGCGCGGCGCAACATCCGTTTCGTGTGGAGCGGTGACACCGTCGGCCAGGGCTTCGGCATCAACCCGGACATCGGCGGCATGCGCATCTACGAATCCATGCGCCTGCGCCTGCCGGACTTTTTTATCCACAGCGGCGACACCATCTACGCCGACGGCCCGGTGCCGGCGCAACTGACCACCGAGGGTGGGCGCATCTGGCGCAACCTCACCACTGAAGCCAAGAGCAAAGTCGCGCAGACGCTGGACGACTATCGTGGCAATTATCGCTACAACCTGATGG
>NZ_QAIU01000634.1:0-760 GCF_003061205.1 Pseudomonas sp. HMWF006 | reverse complement strand
CGCCGATGCGTCTGCAGGCGGCCGACGGCGGCGGGCGGATTTATCGCAAGCTCAGCTACGGGCCGATGCTCGATGTGTTCGTGCTCGACATGCGCAGCTATCGCGGCGCCAACGACGACAATCTCGGCGCGGCCAAGCCGTTTCTGGGGCGTGAGCAACTGGACTGGCTCAAGCGTGGGCTGCAGCGCTCCAAGGCGCAGTGGAAGGTGATCGCCGCCGACATGCCGATCGGCCTCGGTGTGCCGGACGGTGAAGTCAGCCCGGGCGTGGCGCGCTGGGAGGCGGTGGCCAACGGTGACCCCGGCCCGGCTCAGGGGCGTGAACTGGAAGTCGCCGAGTTGCTCGGTTTTCTGCGGGCGCAGCAAGTGCGCAATTTCGTTTTCCTCACCGCCGACGTGCATTACTGCGCGGCGCATCATTACCACCCGGATCGCGCGGCATTTCAGGATTTCGAGCCGTTCTGGGAGTTTGTCGCCGGACCGCTGAATGCCGGGAGCTTCGGTCCCAATCCGCTGGATAAAACCTTTGGTCCTGAAGTGGTGTTCCAGAAAGCACCTACGGCGCAGAACATGTCACCGTTCGCCGGATTTCAGTTCTTTGGCGAGGTGAACATTGAGGGGCAGAGCGGGGAGATGAGCGTGGTATTGCGGGATTTGAATGGGGTCGCGGTGTTCGAGCAGAAATTGCAGCCGGTTTGAAGATCAAAAACTACCCTCACCCCAGCTCTCCCGAAACATCGGACCGCCCGGAGGGTGAGGGG
>NZ_QAIU01000633.1:0-3403 GCF_003061205.1 Pseudomonas sp. HMWF006 | reverse complement strand
GGTGTCGGTGATTGCCTATTTTCCGTTTTTGTACCTGCCGGTAGCCGCGACCCTGCGCCGTCTCGACCCGGCTATTGAAGACGTCGCCGAGTCGCTGGGGCTCAAGCCGTGGGCGGTGTTTTTTCGCGTGGTGTTGCCGCAATTGCGGCTGGCGATTTGCGGTGGCGCGTTGCTGGTCGGCCTGCACCTGCTGGCCGAATACGGTCTGTACGCGATGATCCGTTTCGACACCTTCACCACGGCGATCTTCGACCAGTTCAAATCGACCTTCAACGGCCCGGCCGCCAATATGCTCGCCGGGGTTCTGGCGTTGTGCTGCCTGGCGATGCTCACAGCTGAATCCGCTGCCCGTGGCCAGGCGCGTTATGCCCGAGTCGGCTCCGGCAGCGCCCGGGATCAACGCAACGTGCAACTGGGTCGAGGCGCAACAACCTTTGCGTTATTGCTGCAAGCCCTGACCTGCCTGTTGGCCTTGGGTGTGCCCTTACTGACACTGGGTCGCTGGCTGCTGGCCGGTGGCGTGCAAGTCTGGCAAGGCGACGAATTGCTGCCTGCGTTGCTGCAGACCCTGTCGTATGGGGTGGCCGGCGCCTTGCTGACCAGCGTTGCGGCCATTCCGATTGCCTGGTTGTCGATCCGCTCGCCCGGCAAACTGCAGCGTTTGCTGGAAGGTTGCAACTACATCACCAGCTCGCTGCCGGGCATCGTCGTAGCACTGGCGTTGGTGACCGTGACTATCCATTTCGCCCGGCCGATCTACCAGACGAGCATTACCGTGCTGCTCGCGTATCTATTGATGTTTCTGCCGCGCGCACTGGTCAGCCTGCGAGCCGGTTTCGCGCAAGCGCCGGTGGAACTGGAAAACATCGCGCAAAGCCTGGGGCGCTCGCCAATACGGGCGTTGTGGCTGATCACCGTCCGGCTGGCAGCACCGGGTGCTGCCGCCGGTGCGGCGCTGGTGTTTCTGGCGATCACCAACGAACTGACCGCGACCCTGCTGCTCGCGCCCAATGGCACGCGCACTCTCGCCACGGGCTTCTGGGCGATGACCAGTGAAATCGACTACGCCGCTGCCGCGCCTTACGCGTTGCTGATGATCCTGCTTTCACTGCCGCTGACGGCCATTCTCTATCACCAATCCAGGCGTACCGCTGGCCGATGAACGCTCTCGAACTGCTCAACCTCAGTAAAACCTTCGGCGCGCAAAAGGCGCTCGACGACGTCAGCCTCAATGTGCCGACCGGCAGCCGTACGGTGATCGTCGGCCCCTCCGGCTCCGGCAAGACCACCCTGCTGCGGATGATCGCCGGGTTCGAATTTCCCGACACCGGCAGCCTGACCCTCAACGGCCAGACGCTGGTTGATCGCACTCACGCCGTGCCGGCCTATCAACGGCAGATCGGCTACGTGCCGCAGGACGGCGCCCTGTTCCCGCACATGACCGTGGCCGCCAATATCGGCTTCGGCCTGGCCCTGACTGGCGCGGCCCGCAACCAGCGGATCCTCGAGTTGATGGACAGTGTCGCGTTGGACGCGAACATGGCCAGCCGTTGGCCCCACGAGCTGTCCGGCGGCCAGCAACAGCGGGTCTCACTGGCCCGTGCGCTGGCGCAGCAGCCACGCCTGATGCTGCTCGACGAACCGTTCTCCGCACTCGACACCGGGTTGCGCAGCGCCATGCGCAAAATGGTCGCGCGCCTGCTCGAAGACGCCGGCGTCACCACCATTCTGGTGACCCACGACCAGAGCGAAGCGTTGTCATTCGCCGATCAATTGGCGGTCATGCGCGCCGGACGGCTGGTGCAATCCGGGCATCCGATGGACCTTTACCGTTATCCGGACGATGAACAGACTGCGCACTTCCTCGGTGAAGCCGTGGTCTTGCCCGCACGAATCGAGGCCGGTTGGGCGCACTGCGATCTGGGTCAGGTGCCGGTCAACAGCAATGGCTTTACCGGCGCCGCGCACATCATGCTTCGCCCCGAACAATTGCAGATCGCCGAAGTGGCGAGTGACCGTCAGGGATGCCATGCGACCGTCACTGAGCGCGACTTTGCCGGCAACACCTGTACCTTGACGGTCGAGCTGAGCGCCTCTACCACGCAAGCATCGGCCCGTTCGATCCTGGTGCGCAGCACCGGCATGCACGCCCCGTCCGCCGGCAGTTCGGTGTACCTGTCAGTGCTCGGTGCGGCGCATGTGTTTGGCCTGGGCTGATCAGAGATCGAAGCGATCCACCGCCCGCCGCCGCTCGTTGTCATCGCGCACATCGTAGTTGGCGGTGGTCTGGATGTTGCTGTGATGCGCCAGTTTCTGTGCGATCGACAGGTCGTGTTCCTCGATCACCCGGGTGATGAATGAACGACGGAAATCGTGGGGCATGATTTTCACCCCGACCTGGGTGCCCCGCTGCCGGGCGATGTAATAGATCGCGTGCTTGGTAATGCGCTCGCGGGTGATGTGGCTGCCACGGCGAATGCGGTTGAACAGGAACCCATCGTCGCTCTCGCCCTCGTTGAGGTGCGAACGGCGCAATTCGAGCCACGCATCGAGTTTGGCGAACGCCCACGCCGGGGCGTACTTGATCAGTTGTTTGTTGCCCTTGCCGGTGACCGTCAGGCTGCGTTCAGTGAAGTCGACCTGATTCAGATCCAGATCCACCGATTCCGATTTGCGCATGCCGGTGCCGTACAGCAACGCAATGATTGCAGCGTCGCGCAGGCCTTGCGGGCGCGGGTCGGCGGCACAGACTTCCATCAATTCGTGAATCAGCGTGCGCTTGAGATTACGCCCCTGGGACAGTCGCGTACCGGCGATGCCCTTGACCGAGCGCATCTTTAAAAGATGCTCCTGGCTGATCAGACTCATACGCCAGGCCTCATTCATGACCCCGCGCACGGCATTGACATACAGCGAAGAAGTGTTCGGCGCGTAGTTGTCTGCGCGCAATGCTGCCACCAGTGCTACAACATCTTCGGGCTGCAGGGCGTGCCAGGGAATCTCTTCGACATTCATGTCTTCAAAACCCAGGCGATCAGCTGCGTCTTGTAGTACGTAGCGCATGGTGAGTTGGCTGGAAGGCGCCAAACGCGCGAGGTACAGGCTCATCGGGTTGGGTTTCGAAGCGACCGGGGTTGCAGCAACTAAATCAATCAAACGTTAAACCTTGAGTAAAAAGTGTACGACACAACAACAACTAACAACTAACAACTGCAATGTACTTGAAGTAAAGAAGGTACTTGGCCGCACTGCCGGACAAAAGCTGCGATGGACGGCACAAGCCTGAACAGCGGCTGTATAAGTGACAGATAAACGATTCGCCAACCGGTTTTTCATGTTCCTTTCACAAAAACCGGCATAACCTTAATTCCTATCGGTTCAGTGCTGGCCTTGCCCAACCTGC
>NZ_QAIU01000074.1:0-2599 GCF_003061205.1 Pseudomonas sp. HMWF006 | reverse complement strand
TGATGGTGGTGATGGTGCCCGCCATGACGGCGGTCAGGCCGCTGCCTTGCAGGTAGTCCGAGAAACTGTAGGTGGCCCAGAAGATGTGATAGCCGCAAAACACAATTGCAGTGACCAGCCACAGCTCGGGAATCTTCACCAGCGTCGCCAGATCCGTGAGCAGATTGAACTTGCCCTTCTCCACCGGCGGCGTGTCCGCCATCGACTTCGGATCCTTGATCAGCACCAGCACACAGCCGATGGCGATACAGGTGAAGGCGTAGAGATAGACCACGTGCCTGAAGCCTTCGGCAGTCGACTCACCGCGGGTTTCGGTGGCAAAGGCGAACAGTGCCAGCGCAACCGTCGCCAGCAGCGCCTCGACCAGACCGCGACCACCATCAAGGATGCCGAAGAAGCGCCCTTGCTCGGTAGGGTGCGCAATCATCTTCACCCGTTTGAGCACCGAGGCCCAGAAGGTCAAACCGGTGGTCAGGCCCCAGCAACCGAAGATGATCATCAGCCCGGTCAGCGAAGGCGCCGTCGAGTACCACAGGCCCAGTGCCCCGGTCGCCACCAGCGAGAAGAAAATCAGAAAGCGCGGTGCAATGCGATCCGCCAGCCAGCCGCTGGGCAAATAACTGAGAAGAAAAATCGTGCCGAGCATCGAGTACAGATAGCCCAGTTCACTGTGACTGATCTGGAACACTTCGAGCATCGTGGTCTGGTAGACCTGACGCAGGTACAGAATCGGGTAGATCGCGCCGGCGGCCAGCACCAGCAACATCAATTGGAAATAGCGACTTCCCTTGTCGCTCTGGCTTTTCACAGCCGAGTTGGAACCCTGAACAGCGGCAGCAGAGGATGCATGCTTGGACATTGAAGTGACCTCGGGCAACCCGTGCTCCGGGCGCCCCTGATAATTGTTTTTATTAGATAAAATCAGCTGCGAGTTTCAAGCTACAAGCGGCAAGCCAAAGCCCGTCACCGTTTGCCCTTACTGGCAGCTTGAAGCTCGCAGCTAGCAGCTGCTTTTCTAGTACTTCATGACCACGAGTCGGGTCTGGGTGAATTCGAGCATCCCGTGCTTGCCGTCATCGCCGCCCAGGCCCGAGCGTTTCCAGCCGGCGTGATAGCCCTGATACGGGTCAGCCGGGGTGCGGTTGACGTACAACTCGCCCGCCTCGATGGCGTTGGCGACTTTCTGCGCGGTGCGGTAGTTCTCGGTGTAGAGCACCGACGCCAGGCCGAACTGGTGGTCGTTGGCCAGGGCCAGCGCTTCGTCGATGTCGCGGTATTTGAGCACCGGCAGCACCGGGCCAAAGATTTCTTCCTGAACGATTTCCATGTCCTGGCAGCACCCGCTGAGCAGGGTCGGCGGATAGAAATGTCCGGGACCTTGCGGCAGCACGCCGCCGCTTTCGAGCACGGCGCCAGCGGCGATGGCGCGCTCAACCATGGCGTGGATGTTCTGCTGCGAACTGGCGTTGACCAGCGGCCCCATCAGGCTGGCATCCGTGGCGCGGTCGCCGAACTTGACCTCGGCGATTTTGGCCTTGAGCAGCGCGAGGAATCGGTCGTGGACACTTTCCTGCACGTAGACCCGCTCCACCGCCGTGCATAACTGCCCACAGTGGGTGGTCTTGGAGGCGATGATCGCGCTGGCGGCGGCTTCGAGGTCAGCATCGGCTTCGATGATGGCCGGGGTCTTTCCGCCCAATTCCAGCGACGGCTTGGCGATGTTGGCCTTGCAGTAGTCGAGGACAATGCGCCCGGCGTTGACGCTGCCGGTCAAGGTGATCAGGCCAACAGCTTTATGCGTGCACACCGTGGCAGCGGTGGCGTGATCCATGGTCAGGATATTGATCACACCGGCCGGCATGCCCGACTGCTGCACGGCTCGGGCGATTTCGAATGCCGAGGTCGGGGTGTTGTTGCTCGGGCGCACCACCACCGTGTTGCCGGCAATCAGCGCCGGGGCAATCTTGCGTAGCAAGGTGTAGACCGGGTAGTTGAACGGAATCAGGCACGCGACGACGCCGATCGGCTCGCGGTGCAGAAACAGGTTTTCGTCGGGGCTGTCACTGGGAATGATCTCGCCTTCGATGCGCCGGGCCCACTCGGCGTGGTAACGGGTGATTTGCGCGGCATAGCGCGCTTCGTTGCTCGCGTCGCTGAGACTTTTACCGGATTCAGCGGCCAGGGCGGCGCCGATGGATTCGGCACGCTCCTCAAGCGCGGCGGCGAAGGCGCGCAAGTGTTCGGCGCGCTCGATACTGGTCAGTTTGCCCCAGACTTTTTGTGCGGTCGCCGCAGCATCGACGGCTGCGGTGGCTTCTTCGGTGGTTGCCGCCGACACATGGCCGAGCAACGCTTCGGTGGCCGGGTTGTAGACCGCGATCAACGCCGCGCTGGCAGGCTCGACAAACTGGCCGTTAACAAAATTTCGCTCGATTCGCATGTGCTTCGCCCATCGTTTGTTTTTATCAGTGCCACCAGTCTTGTCATCGGTGGCGGGTTGAACAAACGATTTAAAGGGCGGGCAAACATTCGAAAAATGCAGGTTACCCTCGCATCAGCACAAATCCCCTACAGGCTCACGCCTACAAAAGGCCTGTGG
>NZ_QAIU01000632.1:17478-22525 GCF_003061205.1 Pseudomonas sp. HMWF006 | reverse complement strand
GTGCTTGTCCATCATCAAGGAAATGCGGCGCTCGCTCAGCGAACCGATTTCGGCGATGGCCAGGGCCATGTTGTCGGCGGCCATGGCCACCGGTTCGGCGTGGAAGTTGCCACCGGAGATCACATCGCCCTCAGCGGCGAACACCAACGGGTTGTCGGAGACGGCGTTGGCCTCGACCACCAGCACGTCGGCAGCCTGACGGAACTGGGTCAGGCAGGCGCCCATGACTTGTGGCTGGCAGCGCAGGGAGTACGGGTCCTGGACCTTCTCGCAGTTCTGATGCGAGTCGGAGACTTCGCTACGTTCGCCGAGCAGATCGCGATAAGCGCTGGCGGCGTCGATCTGGCCTTTCTGGCCACGGGCCGCGTGGATGCGCGCATCGAACGGCGAGCGCGAACCGAGCACCGCTTCCACCGTCAGACCGCCAACAGCCAGCGCACCGGCAAACAGGTCTTCGCCTTCGAACAGGCCGCGCAGGGCAAATGCGGTGGACACCTGCGTGCCGTTGAGCAACGCCAGGCCTTCTTTCGCCGCCAGGGTCAGCGGGGTCAGACCGGCGACTTTCAGCGCTTCGGTGGCTTCCATCCACTCGCCCTTGTAGCGCGCCTTGCCTTCGCCCAGCAGCACCAGCGACATGTGCGCCAATGGCGCCAAGTCACCGGAGGCGCCGACCGAACCTTTCAGCGGAATGTGCGGATAAACCTCGGCGTTGATCAGCGCGATCAGCGCATCGATCACCACACGACGGATGCCGGAGAAACCCCGGCTGAGGCTGTTGACCTTGAGCACCATGATCAGGCGCACCAGCTCATCGCTGATCGGCTGGCCGACACCGGCAGCGTGGGACAGCACCAGCGAACGCTGGAGGTTTTCCAGATCTTCGCTGGCGATACGAGTCGAGGCCAGCAGGCCGAAACCGGTGTTGATGCCGTAGGCGGTGCGATTCTCGGCGAGAATCTGCTCGACGCAGGCGACGCTGGCCTCGATCTGCGCGGAGGCGCTGTTGTCGAGGGTCAGCTTGACCGGGTTCTGATAAACGTCACGCAGTTGGGCCAGGCTCAGTTGGCCGGGAATCAGGTTCAGCGCAGTCATTAAAATGCTCCTTTTGAGACATTGTTATTAACTACCAGTCGCTCCGGAGCATTCCGTTATCCGTCGCTTCTCGTCTTGTGGACGATGAGCGCCTTGGCACGCTGGTATGGGTATTGTCAGTGCAGATTCGGTAACACGTTGTGCAGCGAATTCGAGTCTTTCAACACGCTCGCAGCGGCGGCGATATCCGGCGCCAGCCAGCGATCCTGATCGTAGGCCGGGACGGTTTCGCGCAGCAGTCGCCACGCGCGGTCAGTGCCCGCGCCGAAGCGTTGCTCCTTGAGGAACTCAAACGCTTGCGCTGCCAGCAGGTACTCGATGGCGAGGATTTGCGTGCAGTTTTCCAGGGCGCGGTGCAGCTTCAACGCGGCACTGGTGCCTAGGCTCAAGTGATCTTCCTGCAGGCCGGAGGTGACGTAGTTGTCGAGCACCGCCGGTTGCGCCAGTTGACGGTTTTCCGCGCACAGCGAAGCGGCGACGTATTGCACGATCATCATCCCGGAGTTCACCCCAGGGTTGGCCACCAGAAACGCCGGCAAGCCGCTGACGTGCGGGTTGACCAGCCGATCGAGGCGACGCTCGGCGATCGAGCCGATTTCGGCCATGGCAATCGCCAGCAGATCCGCCGCCATCGCCACCGATTGCCCGTGCGGGTTGGCTTGCGACATCACCCGGAAGTTGTCCGGCGTACCGAGCAGCAACGGGTTGTCGGTGCAGCCGTTGAGTTCGGCTTCGACCTGCTTGATCGCGTGCGCCAGTTGATCGCGCGCCGCGCCATGCACCTGCGGGATCGAGCGAATGCTCAGCGCATCCTGCGTGCGAATGCCTTTGCTCGACGCGATCACTTCACTGCCATCGAGCAACGCCCGCAGATTGATACCGGCCTGCTGCATGCCCGGGTGCGGCTTGAGCGCGATGATCTCGGCGTCGAACGCGGCGATCTGCCCGCGCTGGGCTTCAAAACTCATGGCGCCGATGACATCGGCCCATTGCACCAGTCGCGTGGCATCGGCAATCGCCAGGCAGCTGAGGCCGGTCATGCACGGCGTGCCGTTGACCAGGCACAAACCGTCCTTCGCGCCGAGCTGCACCGGTTGCAGACCTTCTTCCGCCAGCGCCTGTTGCGCCGAGGTGATTTGCCCGCGATAGCTGACATTGCCCACGCCCAGCAGCGCGATGCCGATGTGCGCCATGTGGGTCAGGTAACCCACCGAACCTTGCGACGGCACCTGCGGGGTGATGCCGCGATTGAGCAGCGCCAGCAGGCCTTCGACCACGCGACGATGAATGCCGGATTTGCCGTGGCTGTAGTTGTGGATCGCCGCGCAGATGATCGCGCGGGTCTGCTCATCGGGCAGCACCGGGCCGACGCCGCAGGCATGGCTGAGCAGGGTGTTGCGCGAGAGCTGGCTGAGTTGCTGGTCTTTCAGCGAAACGTTGGACAAACCGCCCAGACCGGTGTTGACGCCATAGGCGCGCTCGCCGCTTTCGACGATGCGCTGGACGATGCCCTGGGCATTTTCGATCCGCGCCCAGGTCTCGCTCGACAGCTCCAGTTGCGCGCCATGACGGGCGACGGCGACCACGTCCTGCCAACGCAGGGGGTTGCCGGTGATAACGATTTTTTCAGCCTGGGACATCTGGAGCCTCATACCAATACTGTTAATGCATCACGCTGTGGCGAGGGGATTTATCCCCGTTCGGCTGCGAAGCAGTCGTAAAACCTGGCTCCGCAGTCTGCCTGACAGACTGCGGCGCATGGTTTGGGGCAGCTTCGCCACCCAACGGGGATAAATCCCCTCGCCACAAAGGCAATCCAATTTCAAACCACCGCCGCCCGCCGCTGCACGAACCGGTCGACGTACTCATCCGCCGGCGAATGCAGGATCTCGCGCGGGGTGCCGACCTGAATCAGCCGGCCGTCCTTGAGGATCGCGATGCGATTGCCGATGCGCACGGCCTCGTCGAGGTCGTGGGTGATGAACACGATGGTCTTGTGCAGGGTCTTTTGCAGCTCCAGCAACTGGTCCTGCATCTCGGCGCGGATCAGCGGGTCCAGCGCACTGAACGCTTCGTCCATCAGGATGATGTCGGTGTCCGCCGCCAAGGCGCGCGCCAGGCCGACACGCTGACGCATGCCGCCGGAGAGCTGGTGCGGGTATTTGTTTTCGTAGCCTTTTAGGCCCACGGTGTTGATCCAGTGCAGCGCGCGTTCCGAGCACATCTGCTTGCTCTCGCCGCGCACTTTCAGGCCGTAGGCGACATTGTCGAGCACGGTCTTGTGCGGCAGCAGGCCGAAGCTCTGGAACACCATGCTGATCTTGTGCCGGCGAAATTCGCGCAGGGCGTCCATGTCGTATTGCAGGATGTCCACGCCGTCGACCAGGATCGCGCCGCTGGTCGGGTCGATCAGCCGATTGAAGTGACGCACCAGGGTCGATTTGCCCGAGCCGGACAGGCCCATGATCACAAAGATCTCACCGGTGCCGATGCTCAGCGACAGGTCGTTGACCCCGACCACGCAACCGGTTTCGTTCAGCACCTGATCCTTGGTCTTGCCCTGGCCAACCATCGCCAGTGCATCCTTGGCGCGGTTGCCGAAAATCTTGAAGACGTTTTTGACTTCGATCTTGCTCACGGTTGCGTTGTTCATTTGCTCACCTCATGCCGTGGCCGACCGTACGCCTGGGTAATGCGGTCGATGACCACTGCGAGAATCACGATCGCCAGACCGGCTTCGAGGCCGCGTCCGACGTTGAGGGTCTGAATCCCCACCAGCACATCTTCACCCAGACCTCGGGCGCCGATCATCGAGGCAATCACCACCATCGACAGGGCCATCATGGTGGTCTGGTTGATCCCGGCCATGATGCTCGGCAGGGCCAGCGGCAGTTGCACGCCGAACAGTTGCTGCCAGCGGTTGGCACCGAAGGCGTTGATCGCTTCCATCACTTCGCCGTCCACCTGGCGAATACCCAGATCGGTCAGACGGATCAGCGGCGGCGCGGCGTAAATCACCGTGGCGAAAATCGCCGGGACCTTGCCCAGGCCGAACAGCATCAGCACCGGGATCAGGTACACGAAACTGGGCATGGTCTGCATGATGTCGAGCAGCGGCATCAGCACCGAACGCAGGCGATTGCTGCGCGCCGAGAGAATCCCCAACGGAATGCCGATCAGTACCGAGATGATCGTCGCGACCATCATCAGCGCCAGGGTCTGCATGAGTTTGTCCCACAGGCCGACAGCGCCCACCAGGAACAACAGACCAACGATGACGGCGGTGGTCACCACTTTGCGCGTGGCATGCCAGGCGACCACACCAACAATGGCGAGCATCAACCACCACGGCGCCGCACGCAGCAAACCTTCGAGATTGACGATGGCCCACAGCAGGGTGTCGGAGATGTGGCGGAACACATCACCGTAGTTGGTGACCAGCGAATCGACCCAACCGTTGACCCAGTCGGCGATGGAAAAGGTAAAGCTTTCGGGAAACATAAGCGGCTCTCAATCAGAAATCTCAATCAAGCGTTTACGGCATATCTCCCGGCCAGCCTCACGGTTAGCCGGGAGGTATCGACCTACAGCGCCGCGTCGATTTTCTTGGCAGCGTCGTCACTGACCCACGCATGCCAGACCTCAGGATGTTCCTTGAGGAAGATTTTCGCCAGTTTTGGCGACTCGATACGCTCCTTCGCCATGCGGCCCAGGTTCTGGTTCAGCAGGTCGATCGGCAGGTTGACCTTTTCCAGCACGGCCACCAGTTCCGGGGCTTGCTCGTGGAAGGTTTTCGACAGACCGACCTTGATGCTCACGGTCTTGTCGACGCCCGGTTTCTCTTCCAGTTTCACCGCGTCGATCTGGCCCATCAGCGGGGTTGGCGACCAGTAGTAGAACAGGATCGGCTCGCCACGCTTGTAGCTCGACAGCACCGCCGCATCCAGTGCCGGGC
>NZ_QAIU01000632.1:11702-17468 GCF_003061205.1 Pseudomonas sp. HMWF006 | reverse complement strand
TTCCAGACCATAGCTCTTGAGCATTTCGCTGTTGTCCAGCTCACAGGTCCAGCCGGCCGGGCAGTTGTAGAAACGGCCTTTGGACGGCTCTTCAGCGTCTTTGAAGATGGCTGCGTATTTGCCCAGATCGGCAATCTTTTTCAGGTCCGGGGCCTTCGCCTCGATCTTGCGTTTGGCATCGCCTTCGATCACGTAACGCGGCACGTACCAGCCTTCGACAGCGCCGACGATCGGCGCACCGACACCGACGACCTTGCCGGCCTTCTCGGCCTTGTTCCAGACCTCGCTGCGGCCGACCCATTCTTCGGCGAACACTTGAATATCGTTACTGCTCAGAGCGTTCTCCATGGTGATGGAGTTACCCGGCAGGCTGTCGGTCTTGCAGTCGTAACCTTTTTCCAGCACCACTTGCAGCACGTCGGTCAGCAGCATGCCGCTTTCCCAGTTCAGGCCGGCGAACTTCACCGGTTTGCCCGATTCGCACCAGCCGGCGGCTTGTGTCGCGCCGGCACTGGCCAACAGGCCCATGGACAGCAGTGTGGTCAGCAGGGTCTTGTTCGATTTCATTGTTGCGACGCTCCTAATCATGAATTGGCTTACGGCAGTCAAGAGGCATCCAGCCCTGTCCACGTCCAATCAGGCCTGCGCCGCAGCGCGCCCGGCCCCACTTTTTTCAGGTTGTACAACGCTGTTCTGCTCGACCGGCAGAATCAGTTGATCAGGCACGCTGCCGTGCCATTTTTTTGCGCACACGTAATAGACGACGGCGGGCAGTACCAGACCGATGATCCAGGAAATGTCCACATCACCGAGGGCGGCTACCAGCGGGCCGGTGTAGAACTTGGTGGAGATGAACGGCAACTGCACCAGCACGCCGAACACGTAGACGCTGATCCCGAGCAGGTTCCAGCGGCCGTAGCGACCGTTCGGGTCGGCCAGGGCCGGAACGTCATAGCGCTCACGGGTGATGCAGTAGTAATCCACTAGGTTGATCGCGCTCCAGGGTGTGAAGAACGCGAGCAGGAACAGGATGAAAGACTTGAACGCACCGAGGAACGAATGCTGGCCGAGCAAAGCGATCAGAGTTGCAGCACCGACAATGACCAGCACAAACACCAGACGCTGCATCCGGGTAACCGTCAGGTGCCCCTTGAAACCACTGATGATGGTCGCGATGCACATGAAGCTGCCGTAAGAGTTCAGCGTCGAGATCGTCACCTTGCCGAATGCGATGCTGAAGTACAGCAACGCAGCGGTTGCACCGGTGCCGCCCAGACCGACGATGTAGGCCACTTCATGCCCGGCGAATTGACCGTTGGCGGAAGCTGCGGCGAACACGCCAAGCACCATCGCCACCTGAGCACCGATGACCGAACCTGCGCCAGCGGCAAAGAAGGTTTTCACCGAGGAAATCTTGCTCGGCAGGTAGCGCGAATAATCCGCCACATACGGGCCGAACGCGATCTGCCAGGAGGCCGCGAGCGACACGGCCAGCAGGAAGCTGCTCCAGCTGAAGTGACGAATCTGCAGCAGTGCGCCCACATCCACCTGACTCAGCAGACGACTGAACAGATACACGAAGGCAATCACCCCGATCACGCTGGCGACCCGGCCGATCCAGTGGATCACCCGATAGCCGAGCACCGTGACCACCACAATCACACTGGCGAACAGCAGGATGCCAACGGTGTCGCTGACGCCGAACAACTGACCCAGCGCCTGGCCGGAAAGCACCGTACCGGTGGCGGTGAAACCCAGGTACATCAGGCACACCAGGACGATCGGGATCGCCGCGCCGTACACACCGAACTGCACCCGGCTGGAAATCATCTGCGGCAGGCCCAGCTTCGGCCCTTGCGCCGCGTGCAGCGCCATCACGCCGCCGCCCAGCAGTTGCCCGATCAACAGACCGATCAACGACCAGAACACATCACCGCCCAGCACCACGGCCAAGGCCCCGGTGACAATCGCGGTGATTTGCAGATTCGCCCCCATCCACAGGGTGAACTGGCTCAACAGACGACCGTGTCTTTCCGCTTCCGGGATGTAGTCGATCGAACGCCTTTCGATCAACGGTTTGTTGCCTGCACGATCGGTGGTTACAGCCATGATTCAACCTCTGTGGATTGTTTAATTGTTCTGTCCGGGGCGACTCGAACTCTGTGGGAGCTGGCTTGCCAGCGATGACGTCTGCACCTTCAACATCATTTCCAGCAGTGCCACCGCTATCGCTGGCAAGCCAGCTCCCACAGGGATTTGTGTTACTTGCCGCCGGTAATCATCGGCAGGTTCAGCCCCTGCTCCTTGGCGCAGTCGATGGCGATCTGGTAACCGGCATCGGCGTGGCGCATGACGCCGGTAGCCGGGTCGTTGTGCAGCACGCGCGCGATGCGCTCGGCCGCTTCGTCAGTACCGTCGCAGACGATCACCATGCCCGAGTGCTGCGAGAAGCCCATGCCCACGCCGCCGCCGTGGTGCAGCGAGACCCAGGTCGCACCGCTCGCGGTGTTCAGCAACGCGTTGAGCAGAGGCCAGTCGGACACGGCGTCGGAGCCGTCCTGCATCGACTCGGTTTCGCGGTTCGGGCTGGCCACCGAGCCGGAGTCGAGGTGGTCGCGACCGATCACGATCGGCGCCGACAGCTCGCCGCTGCGCACCATTTCGTTGAACGCCAGGCCGAGCTTGGCGCGCAGGCCCAGACTGACCCAGCAGATACGTGCCGGCAGACCCTGGAAGCTGATGCGCTCGCGGGCCATGTCCAGCCAGTTGTGCAGGTGGGCGTCGTCCGGGATCAGCTCTTTGACCTTGGCGTCGGTTTTGTAGATGTCTTGCGGATCACCCGACAGCGCCGCCCAGCGGAACGGGCCAATGCCACGGCAGAACAGCGGACGGATGTAAGCCGGTACGAACCCCGGGAAGTCGAACGCGTTTTCGACGCCTTCTTCCTGCGCCATCTGGCGGATGTTGTTGCCGTAGTCGAAGGTCGGGATGCCTTGCTTCTGGAATTCCAGCATCGCTTTGACGTGCACGGCCATCGACTGCTTGGCGGCTTTGATCACAGCGGCCGGCTCGGTCTTGGCGCGGGTGCGGTACTCGTCCCAGGTCCAGCCCGCCGGCAGGTAGCCGTTGAGCGGGTCGTGGGCGCTGGTCTGGTCGGTGACCATGTCCGGGCGCACGCCGCGCTTGACCAGTTCCGGGAGGATTTCTGCCGCGTTGCCCAGCAGGGCGATGGAGATCGCTTTGCCTTCTTTGGTGTACTTGGCGATGCGTGCCAGAGCATCGTCGAGGTCTGTGGCTTGCTCGTCGACGTAACGGCTTTTCAGGCGGAAATCGATGCTCACTTGTTGGCATTCGATGTTCAGCGAGCAGGCACCGGCCAAGGTGGCAGCCAGAGGTTGTGCGCCGCCCATGCCACCGAGACCGGCGGTCAGGACCCACTTGC
This sequence comes from Pseudomonas sp. HMWF006, assembly GCF_003061205.1. Classification (NCBI taxonomy): domain Bacteria; kingdom Pseudomonadati; phylum Pseudomonadota; class Gammaproteobacteria; order Pseudomonadales; family Pseudomonadaceae; genus Pseudomonas; species Pseudomonas sp. HMWF006. The sequence continues at coordinate 14,026 of NZ_QAIU01000632.1, read as the reverse complement.
CCTTGAGGTCATCGTTGTAGTGTTGGCGACCGGCTTCAACGAAGGTTTCGTAGGTGCCCTGGACGATGCCCTGGCTGCCGATGTAGATCCAGCTGCCGGCGGTCATCTGGCCGTACATGGCCAGGCCTTTGGCGTCGAGCTCATTGAAATGCTCCCAGCTCGCCCAGTGCGGTACGAGGTTGGAGTTGGCGATCAGCACGCGCGGGGCGTTGCTATGGGTCTTGAACACGCCGACCGGCTTGCCGGATTGCACCAGCAGGGTCTCGTCGTCATTCAGGTTGGTCAGGCTTTCGACGATCTTGTCGTAGCACTCCCAGTTACGCGCAGCGCGACCGATACCACCGTAGACCACCAGCTCTTTCGGATTCTCGGCGACTTCCGGATCAAGGTTGTTCATCAGCATGCGCAACGGCGCTTCGGTCAGCCAGCTCTTGGCGGTCAGCTTGTTGCCGCGCGATGCACGGATTTCGACGTCGCGAAACTTAGTCATTTTGTTGTCAGTCACGAAAGAGACTCCTCAGCGATCAATTCAAACCAACCCTGGCAGTGGGCAAGCAGCCTGCGCGCCTCAATGCGCGACAAGCGAATCAGTGGACGCTGCGGAGAGTCTCGAACAACTCATACGCATACGTCTTTACTTGTACATACAAGCATATGCAATCAAGCGGCCAACTTGTTGGAGGGGCGTTCAAGAAAAATCGCGGACAGGGCTGGAGCGCGCCTGAGACAAGGCTTGCGGCGCGGATGAAAATTTTCGCGGGGGTGTTCGAGGGAAGTGAGCGACTGTTACAAAAGCGTGGTTTTGCGCCACGCTGGGGCGTTCGGTAACAAGTTGGTGCGCCGAGAGAAACAGGAAGTGTGAACGCAATTGTGGCGAGGGGATGTATCCCCACTGGATCGCGAAGCGGCCCCATTTTCGATTAGAAGAAGCGGGACTGCTACGCAGCCCGACGGGGATAAATCCCCTCGCCACAGGGATTCTGGTTAGTTTTGGAGGAGTTCGATTACGCAGCAAGCGGCATTGGTGGAGACTTCGACCAACCCGGCGTTACCGTCCAGTTGCAGACAATCATGTCGCCCCAACTGTGAAACGCTGTCACCGACCTGCACGTGCAGCAACTCACTGACACTGAACACCAACACTGTCCCCGCCGAGCTGAAAAACCGCTGCTCACCGTCCAGCCACTGCAACCGCGCGCGGTAACGCTGCGGCGCGTAGATCAGGTTGAAATCGCGGATCGCCCCGCCAAGCAGCGTGCAGGACACCTGGCTTTCGCCGCTGAACGCAAACGGGTCGAGCGGTAACAGCGGGCGTGTGTCATCGCCATCGACGCACAGCGTCATGCCGTCGCCCTGCAACACCGTGATCACTCGCTGATAACCGGTAAAGGTCGAAAACCCGCCTGACTCGGCGATGTCGGCAATCGACAGGCGCCAGCCAAAACCTTCCAGGCCGGCGCCCGCGTCTCGGGTGATTTCTTCGGTGCTGCCGCCGCCGTTCTTCCACGGCATGCGCGGGTAGCCTTCGGCGCGTAAAACCTTCAAACCATTCATTTATGAAAGCGTCCTTCCAGACGATGACGGGAACCGGGGTGAATCAGGCGCGCCGCCGTCACCGGCTGACGGCCCGACCAGGTACGACGGCGGATCAACAGGCACGGCTCGCCTTTTTCGATCTGCAGCAATTTGCACTCGGACGGTTCAGCGAGGATCGCTTCGACCACGTGTTCGCCTTCAGTCAGCGGCGCCACCTGGTTGAGATAGGCATACGGGGTTTGCAGGGTGAAATCCTGCTTGAGGTATTCCGGCGCGACCAGCGCGTTGACGAAACGGTCTTCGATTTGCACCGGAATGTCATTTTCGTAATGCACGATCAGCGAGTGAAAAACCTTCTGCCCTTCGCGCATGTCCAGCGCCAGTGCGCGTTCGGAGCCGGCGGCCTCTTCTTCCAGAGTAATGACCTGGCAGGTGTGGCGGTGGCCGCGTGAGGCGATTTCGTCGGCGATATTGTGCACTTCGAATAGCGCGGACTGGCTCTTCGGTTCGGCGACGAATGTACCGACACCTTGCATGCGCACCAGCAGGCCGTCGGCGGTCATTTCACGCAACGCACGGTTGATGGTCATACGGCTGAAACCGAGCTGATTGACCAGTTCGCTTTCCGACGGCACGCGGTAGTGCGGCGGCCAGTTACCGCTGTCGATCTGCTGGGTGATCATCTGTTTGACGCGGGCGTACAAGGGCGCCGGACTGTCGCCCAGGTTCGCGGCCAACGGGGAGACTGGAGGCGGAGTCGGCACGGTTGATCCCTGTTCATTGAAGAA
>NZ_QAIU01000632.1:8851-11692 GCF_003061205.1 Pseudomonas sp. HMWF006 | reverse complement strand
GTATATGTATATACAAATAACACACGATGGGGTGCTGAACCATGTCCGCCTTCTTTGCCGAACGCGCGCTGCTGCCTAACGGATGGGCCAACCATGTACGTCTTGAGGTCAACGCCGATGGCGTGTTGACCCAAATCCAGGCCGATTCCACCGCAGATGGCGCCGAGCGGCTGAGCGGCCCGTTGCTGCCGGGGATGCCCAACCTGCACTCCCACGCCTTCCAGCGTGCGATGGCCGGACTGGCCGAAGTGGCCGGCAATCCCAACGACAGTTTCTGGACCTGGCGCGACCTGATGTATCGGCTGGTCGGAAAAATCAGTCCGGATCAGCTCGGGGTGATCGCCCGTCAGTTGTACATCGAGATGCTCAAGGCCGGTTATACCTCGGTCGCCGAATTCCATTACGTGCACCACGACCACAACGGCCAGCCTTACGCCGACCCGGCTGAACTGGCGCTGCGCATCAGCCAGGCCGCAAGTGACAGCGGCATCGGCCTGACCCTGCTGCCGGTGCTCTACAGCCATTCGGGTTTTGGCGGGCAGACGCCGAACGACGGCCAGCGTCGCTTTATCAACAGCACCGAAAATTACCTGAATCTGCAATCGCGCTTGCAGCCATTACTGGCGCAGCAAAAGGCGCAATCGCTGGGCCTGTGCTTTCACTCGTTGCGCGCGGTGACCCCGCAGCAGATCAGCGAAGTGCTGGCCGCCAGCGACCAACAGTGCCCGGTGCACATTCACATCGCCGAACAGCAGAAGGAAGTCGATGACTGCCTGAGCTGGAGCGGACGGCGTCCGTTGCAATGGCTCTACGAAAATACTGAAGTCGATCAGCGCTGGTGCCTGGTCCACGCGACTCACGCCAACCCTGAAGAAGTCACGCTGATGGCCAAGAGTCGCGCCATCGCCGGCCTGTGTCTGACCACCGAAGCCAACCTCGGCGACGGGATTTTCCCGGCGGTGGATTTCCTCGCCCAGGGTGGGCGCATGGGTATCGGTTCCGACAGCCATGTGTCGCTCAGCGTGGTCGAGGAATTGCGTTGGCTGGAATATGGCCAGCGCCTGCGTGATCAACGGCGTAACCGTTTGTATGGCGCGGATCAGCCGATGGTCGGGCGTACGTTGTATGACGCAGCGCTGGACGGTGGTGCGCAGGCGTTGGGGCAACCGATTGGTGCGCTGGCGGTTGGCAAGCGTGCGGACTGGATTGTGCTCGATGGCAACGATCCGTATCTGGCCACGGCCACGGGTGACGGGATCTTGAATCGGTGGTTGTTCGCCGGTGGCGATCGTCAGGTGCGCGATGTGCTGGTCAACGGCCAGTGGGTGGTGCGTGACGGCCGGCATGCCGGCGAAGAAGACAGCGCCCGCGCCTTCACCCAGGTCCTGCGCGACCTTTTAGGCTGACACAAAACAAAAATGTGGGAGCGAGCTTGCTCGCGAAGAGGCCGTATCAGTCGACTGAAATGTTGACTGATACACCGCTTTCGCGAGCAAGCTCGCTCCCACATTTTGATGGGTGGCGATGCTTAATTCGAAGTCTTGGCCATCTGCCGATCCGACGTTCGCCAGATCAATCGCGTGGTGTCATACCCCTGCTGCCGCGCCTTGCTCAGCAGTTCTTCACGCACCACACCGTTGACGGTCGGCGTGCGCGACAACAGCCACATGTACTTGCGACTCGGATCGCCGACGATGGCAGTCTTGTAGTCATCGCTGACGTACAACACCCAGTATTCGCCTTTCGCCACACCCGGAATCAGCCGCGAGAACCAGGTATCGAACTCGACCCACAGCTTGTCGGTCTTGCCCGGCACCTGTGGATAAGCCTTGCCCTTGGCCTCTTCCCACTGCCACTGCGACGTCAGGCAGCGATTGAGCACCGCGACGTTACCGTCAGGCTGGAGGGTGTAATGGGCTTCGGATTGCGCGCAATTGCGCTGGAAGTACATTGGCAAGCGCGCCAGTTCGTACCAGGTGCCCTGGTAACGCTTGAGATTGACACTGTTGGCCGTCTTCGGCGCCAACGGGTCGACGCCTGAAGTGGCGCAGCCGGCCAACACCAGGCCGGCAAAAAGGATCAACAATAACCGCTTCATTTTTTCTTCTCCGTGGGCGCGAAGCCCCGGTTTACTTCAGGCCTTGGCCGGAAAACATCAGCACTTTGTCACCGGCGTACTGCACGCTGATAAAGCTGTTCTTGTCGCCCCAGGTGCAACTGGACATGCCGAGCGCGCCCGAGCAGTCGGTGGGTTTGCCGAGCAAGGTCTCAACCTCGGCCTTGGCCATGCCGGCCGAGAGCTTCGAGTAGTTTTCCTGGTTGACCTTGCTGCATGCGGCCAACAGCACGCAAAACGACAACAGGGCGATAGATCGCAGCGACATGGTGTAACTCCTGGAACGAGGGGGGATGGCAGGGTGCCAACCAGAAGCTTAGAAGAGAAAACCTTCTTCTGGTTCCCTGTACGGACGGCTATTTATTAGCCCGCCCGTCTGGCTTTTGCCGATAAATCAGACACCTTGTGGGCCTGGTGCGCATTTCGTCGCATTTCACGAAAACCGCCTAATCTTTGGCGCGCCGCGGTCGAAATAAGAGCAGCGCAAAGCCCCCGAGTGTGGCAAATTGCCGCCCTTTCTTGACCAGTCCCCTCGCGGTAGTTCATTCGATGACCAGAAACATGAAATTCAGCCACAAGATCTTGTTGGCTGCCGCCCTCGTGGTGGCCATTGCGTTCGCCTGTTTCATTTTGTTCAACGATTACCGACAACGCGAAGCCCTGAGCAGCAGCACCGAAGCGTCGATGCAGGAACTGGGCAGCTTGACCACCAGCAACATCCAGAC
>NZ_QAIU01000632.1:0-8817 GCF_003061205.1 Pseudomonas sp. HMWF006 | reverse complement strand
GCCTGAAACGCATCATCGACCTGCCCGCCTACACTGGCAATTTCCAGCTCAGCTACTTCGGTGGTGTCGACGGCGTGATGTTCTCGGTGCCCGCCGGCAACCGCGCGCCGGACTACGACCCGCGCGCCCGTGGCTGGTACAAGGCGGCCAACAGCGCGCAGCAGACCATCGTCACCGAACCGTACATCGCCGCTTCGTCGGGCAAACTGGTGATCACCGTCGCCACCCCGGTGCAGCGCCAGGGCCAGATGCTCGGCGTGGCCGGTGCAGACATCGACCTGAGCAGCGTCAGCGCGATCATCAACTCGCTGAACTTCGGCGGCCACGGCCACGCCTTCATCGTCAGCAGCGAGGGCAAGATCCTCATCCACCCGGACAGCAAACTGGTGCTCAAGACCCTCGCCGAGGCGTATCCGAACGGCGCGCCGAAGGTCAGCCCGGGCCTGAAAGAAGTCGAGTTCGACGGCAAGACTCAACTGATCTCCTTCACCCACGTCAACGGCGTGCCATCGGCCGACTGGTACGTGGCGCTGGTGCTGGACAAAGACACTGCGTTCTCGATGCTCAGTGAATTCCGCACTTCGGCGCTGATCGCCATGGTCATTGCCGTAGTGATCATCATCGCCCTGCTCGGCATGCTGATCCGCGTGCTGATGCAACCGCTGCTGACCATGGGCCGCGCCATGCACGATATCGCTGAAGGCGAGGGCGACCTGACCAAGCGTCTGGTGATCCACGGCCACGACGAGTTCGGCGCACTGGGCACCTCGTTCAACCGCTTCGTCGAGCGCATTCACACCTCGATCCGCGAAGTGTCCTCGGCCACCGGCCAGGTCAACGAAGTCGCCCTGCGCGTGGTCGCCGCATCGAACTCGTCGATGTACAACTCTGACCAGCAGGCCAGCCGCACCAACAGCGTGGCCGCCGCGATCAACCAGCTCGGCGCCGCCGCCCAGGAAATCGCGCAAAACGCCGCCCTTGCCTCACAGCACTCCAGCGATGCGCGCAGCCTGGCGGTCGACGGCCAGCAGGTGGTAGATAAAACCATCCACGCCATGCAGCAACTGTCGGCAAAAATCAGCGACTCCTGCGGCAACATCGAAACCCTCAACAGCAACACGGTAAACATCGGCCAGATTCTGGAAGTGATCACCAGCATCTCGCAGCAGACCAACCTGCTGGCGCTCAACGCCGCGATCGAAGCGGCCCGTGCCGGTGAAGCCGGGCGTGGTTTCGCCGTGGTCGCGGACGAAGTGCGCAACCTCGCGCACCGTACCCAGGATTCGGCGCAACAAGTGCAGAAGATGATCGAAGAGCTGCAGGTCGGCGCACGCCAGGCGGTGAACATCATGACCGAGAGCCAGCGCGAGAGCGAAAGCAGCGTCGGCATCGCCAACCAGGCCGGCGAGCGGTTGGGCAGCGTGACCCAGCGCATCGGCGAGATCGACGGCATGAACCAGTCGGTGGCCACCGCGACCGAAGAGCAGACCGCTGTGGTCGAGTCGATCAACGTCGATATCAACGAGATCAACACGCTGAACCAGGAAGGTGTGGAGAACCTGCAGGCAACGCTGCGGGCGTGCTCGGATCTGGAGCAGCAGGCGGCGCGGTTGAAGCAGTTGGTGGGCAGTTTCAGGATCTGAAGATCAAGGGCTTTACCCCCTCACCCCAGCCCTCTCCCCCAAGGGGGCGAGGCGGGAAGGGAGCCGATCTTCACGCTGATCAAAACCTGAGTTCGACTCGATATCTCAGGTCGATGTATCAAGCCCAGACACCTCGATCAGTCCCCTCTCCCTCCGGGAGAGGGCTAGGGTGAGGGAAAGCTCTTAAAATCTTGAGCCAGGCTCAGAAAGAAACACCAACTCCTCAGCCGTAGACTCCCGCCCCAACACCGCATTGCGATGCGGAAACCGGCCAAACCGCGCAATCACTTTGCGGTGCCGCTCGGCGTAATCCAGATTATCGGCAAACACCGCCCGCTCGGCTTCCGGCTGTTCAGCCACCAGATCCATAAACCGTGAAACGGCTTCGTTCTGCACCGCGAGGTTTTCGCAGTGTTCGAACACCAGATAAATGAATACCCGCTGGATCGGCTTCAACTGCCGGTCAAAGTCCGCCGCAATGCCTTGGGCGACGAGTTTCTGCGCGCGCAGATCACCGGAAAACGCTTTGGGAGAGTCGCGAAAGATCATTCGCGGCAATTGATCGAGCAGCAGCACCACCGCCAGCCAACCTTCGGGACGTTGCGTCCACTCGGTCAATTCGCCGGCGAGGGCCTGATCGACAAAGACCCCGAAACGCGTCTGCGCTTCGAGGTCTTGACTATCTTTCTTGCCGAACCACAACTTGCCTTTGTCAGCCGCAATCTCGTCAGGTGATTCGGCGTGTCCGAACCACCACTCGAGCAACGGCTGCCAAGGCGCGTGCATGGTTTATTCCTTGTGGTAGGCCGTGGCGCGGGCGACTTCTTCTTTCGAGCCAAGGAACACCGCTACGCGCTGGTGCAGGCCTTCGGGCTGAATGTCGAGGATGCGCTGGTGACCGTCGGTGGACGCGCCGCCGGCCTGTTCCACCAGGAACGACATCGGGTTGGCTTCGTACATCAGACGCAGTTTGCCCGGCTTGGATGGCTCACGGCTGTCGCGTGGGTACATGAACAAACCGCCACGGGTCAGGATGCGGTGCACGTCGGCAACCATCGCGGCCACCCAACGCATGTTGTAGTTCTTCTTCAGCGGGCCTTCTTCGCCGGCCAGCAGTTCGCCAACGTAGCGCTGTACCGGGGCTTCCCAGTGGCGCTGGTTGGACATGTTGATGGCGAATTCCTGGGTCGATTCAGGAATGGTGATGTCTTCGTGGGTCAGGACGAAGCTGCCCATTTCGCGGTCCAGGGTGAAGCCCTTGACGCCGTCACCGAGGGTCAGCACCAGCATGGTCTGCGGGCCGTAGATGGCGTAACCGGCGGCAACCTGCTGGGTGCCTGGCTGCAGGAACGCTTTCTCGTTCAACGGCTCGTTCTGGCTCAGGTATTCGTTCGGGCAACGCAGTACCGAGAAGATGGTGCCGACCGGGGCGTTGATGTCGATGTTCGACGAACCGTCCAGTGGGTCGAATACCAGCAGGTAGGCGCCTTTCGGGTATTTGCCCGGGATCTGGTAGGCATTGTCCATTTCTTCGGACGCCATGCCGGCCAGGTGACCGCCCCATTCGTTGGCTTCGAGCAGGATCTCGTTGGAGATCACGTCGAGCTTCTTCTGCACTTCGCCTTGGACGTTTTCAGTGCCCATGCTGCCCAGAACACCGCCCAGGGCGCCTTTGGACACGGCGTGGCTGATCTCCTTGCAGGCACGCGCCACCACTTCGATCAGGAAGCGCAGATCGGCAGGAGTGTTGTTGCTGCGGGTCTGCTCAATCAAATAGCGACTCAGGGTAACGCGGGACATGGACGGCTCCGGTGGAATGGGGGGGCTAAAAACCCGCGCAGTTTACAGGGAGTCTGAAAACGTAGCGAGCGAAGACGCCCGGTAACGTGCGTTGGGGCGTAATTGCCTCTATGAGACGTGATTGTCAGTGGAGAGTTCAGGTAGCGGGTTTAGCGTAGACCGGTTCGGGACGGGTGGTGGTTGAGTGATAGCGGCAGTTTGAAGATTTTTGTTGATTGATCGGCCGTCATCGCTGGCAAGCCAGCTCCCACAAGGACTTCGGTCGTTCACCTGTTTTGTCTACACCCAATAACCTGTGGGAGCTGGCTTGCCAGCGAATGGCGCGTAGCGCCGGCCATTCTCAGGTGTTGGTCGGTGGCTTGCGCAACAAGCTGAACGCCATCGCTCCAAGAAAAACCACACTGAGCAACAACACCGCCCACAGCCCGATTTTCTTCCAATTGGTCTCGGCCACGGCTGCCGTAGTCGCCGTCGAAGTCTGGGTAACGACGACGTCACCCTGTACTGTCGCCTTGCCCAGCGTCGCGAGTTTCTCCGGTTTGAAATCCGGAATCAGCGTGGCCAGCGGCAGGTTCGCCGTTTTCACACTCGGGTTCCCCAATGCCAGGCTATACGGCCCCTCCCCACGTGCGAGGAAAATCACCTGCGTCGCCCGCACCGCATATTTCAGACTCGGTGCCTGCTCGCCCAAACCACCGCCGCGCTCGTCCACATTCAATTTCAACTGCTGCACGGTCTGCCCGTACAGCGGCAATTCGTTCTGCACCACGTCCTGACCGTTCTGCGTCAGGCGATACAGCAAACCGCTGCTCAATGTCTGCCACGGCAAACTGCTTTCACGACGGCCGGCCAGCGTCACGGGCGCCAGGCTGTTCGGCTGCTTCAGTTCAACCTGCACCCGCTCGACATTCAGCCCCATCGGCAACTGCCAACTGTATTCACCGGCCTTGGTGCTATTGCCGGCCAATGACTGCGACCAGACCAACGGCAGCGGAACGTTGCGCGGATCACTGTTTTTCAGTTGTGCCGCCGTGAGGATCGGCGCCGAACTCGGCGACTCCCACAACAGCCGCAGGTAACGCGCCGATTGCCCCGGCAGCGTCACCTCATGCTGTTCGATACGCTCATCGGCAAAGGTCAGCCGCGCGACCTGACCTTCGCCCCAGGCTTGCCAGTGCTGCAAATCGTCGCTGGCCTCGATGCTGAAGCGCTGAAAGCCGTCGCGCTCACTGGTCCAGTCAAGGATCAATTGCTGCAACGGCGCTTTGATCGCGCTCGCATCCAACAGCCAGCCACGCAGCACTTCTTCGCCGGCCTCCAACTGGCTGGAGGGCTGCACTTCGACCAGCGTGCCGCTGGTGGTCGATTGCACCCGCACATTCGGTGCGCGTTCGCTGGCATCGGCGGCGTTGTACAGGGGGAACCACTTCACTTCGTGCAACTGGCCGTTGTCGCGGGTCTGCGCCGATTCACGGGCCAAGGCGTAAGCCTGGGGCTCACCGGCAGCGTTGAACACCCGCAGGTCACTCAGGTCGGTCTGGCGTGCCTGCAACTGCGCGCTCAGGGGCAATTCGAGGCGGTACCACGGGCCGTTGCCACTGACGGTCAGCGGCACCTGCGTGGCGAAGTCCGCCGGTTTTTCCTGGGCGCCGGCAGCCATCACCACGCCCAGCGCCAACCACCCCAGATTCAGCATGCGACTCAAGATGAAACTCCTTCGGTTTCCGGGGCCGGTTTGTCCGCCGCCGGTTCAGCCTCGACGCGTTTGGGCGGCAGCGGCGCAAAGTAGCCCACCACCAGCAACAACACGCCGACACCGATAAACGAGACGATCCGGGCGAGGCCGCCACGGTTGCTCAATTCGACAAAAACCAGTTTGGCCACCACCAGCGCAATCAGCGCGGCGCCGACCAGCCAGACCTCGCGGCGATGACGCAGATGTCCGCCGATCATCAGTCCCAGCGCCATCAGTGTCCAGACGATGGACAAGCCGGCCTGCACCAGCATCGAGGCAAGCAGTTGATCGAGTTCGAACGGGATCCCCGCCCAATGGTGAGCGGCGCGGGTGACCAGCGCGGTGCAAAAGGCGAACAAGGAAATACCGGCGACCAGTTGCGTGGCGTACTCGGCGTAATCCTTGCGAATCGACAGTTGTGTCACGGCGCTGCGCGACCAGACGTACACCCCGAACAGTGCGAACAGCAACCCCAACTCCAGCGGGTTGAGCAGCGGCACATACGGCAGCGGTTCGGCGTTACCGTCACTGACACCATTGGCCAGCCAGAACCAGCCCAACATCAGCACCGCCAGCGGCGCGGCCGCGTACAAGCGGTATTCGCGGGGGAACGCCGCCACCGGCCACGGCCAGTTGCGCGGCGCGGCCATCAAAAGCAGATACAGGCTCGGCAGAATCGCCCAGCCCAGCCAGCGCCAGGCGTTGTATTGCTCGGACAACAGCAGCAGGCCGTAGCGCAACTCCAGCGCCAGCACGCCGATCAGCAACCAGCAGCCGAGCACATGCGCAGTGCTCAAGGCCCGCGCCGGCAGCATCGGCGCCAACCGCCGCAAACTGAAGACATGCACGGCGAACACCAGTGCCCACGCCAGCCAGCCGAAGTTTGCCGCCGGGTGATAACGCGAATGCCAGGCGGCCAGCAGCACCAGTCCTGCCGCCGGAATCAGCAAGGTGCAGAGCAGGCTCAGTGCCGGCCATTTCAGGCGCAGCGACAACCATGCCCACAACGCTACGCTGAGCGCCGCGATCAGCAGCAACAGCGTGGCTTGCAGATGCAGCGGCGCAAACCGCAGCACTTCACTGATCCACGCCAGCGCCCACCAACCGGCGCCCCACACCAGCAACACTTCAGACAAGCGCTGCAAACTCAGCCCATCGAAGGCCGAGGCGTGATTGCCCAGTTGCAGGCGCCACGCACCGATCATCGCGGCCAGCCCCAGCACCAGCGGCGTCCAGAAGCCGCCATGGGCCAGCGGCCGCAAGCCTTCGCTGGACAGCGGCCCGAGCAATTGCGGGCCAGCCAGCAAAAACGCCGCGCCACCGATCACCTGCAACAACAGCCCGAAGACAAAACTCACCCGCTGCTTGAGGTACAGGCTCAGCCAGATGATCAGCAAACCGCTGGCGGCCCACACCGCACTCGCGGTCTGCCACGGCAGCACGAACAGCACCGCCAGATTGATCAGCACCAGACCCGCCAGCAGCACCACCGACAAACCGCGCAGCAGACGCACGTCACCGCGCACCATGTCATCGCGAGCCGCCAACAGCATGCCGGCGATCAACGCCAGACCGATCAGCGATGCACTGAGCAAGCCGCTCCAGCCAGCGCTGAACACGGCCGCCGAATCCTCGCCCGCGCCTTGCAGGCGCAACAGGAACAACGCGCCACCGAGCAACTGCACGGCAAACGCGGTGAACAGGAACGTGCGCGACTGCAGGCGCAGACCGACAAACAACGTCACCAAACCGGCCAGCGCCCAACTGATCGCCGTGGCCTGAACGAAGAAAAACAGCGGCGCCAGCAGATAGAGGAAGGTCAGCCCCAGGCACGCCAATACCGGCAAGCCTTGGCGCTCCCAAGGCGATGCCTGTTCCGGCGAAGCCTTGCGCAGTTGGTAGAAACTGAACAGCAACGCAATACCGAGCATCAATGCGCCCAACGGTGCACCGTCAAGCAGACTGCTTTCGCCGAGACGCAATTGACTGAGGAACGCCAGTGCCGAACCCAGTTGCAACAGCAGCGCAAAGGCCCGGGCGAACGGTCGATGTTGACGCAGACCCAGCCAGAAAATCCCTGCACCTTCGACCGCCCACGCCGCCGAGGTCCAGCGCGCATCGAGTCCCAGCGGGATCGCCAGACTGGCAAAAATCACCCCGAGCGCCAGACAGGTTTCACCCAGCAACACCGCGCGACCGCCCATCAACACTCTGGCCAGCGCCATGTAGATCATGCCCAGCGCCAGCGCACTGAAAGCGGCCGCGAACTCCAGATGCTGGACCAGCGCGAACTGCAAACCGAAGCCAATGATCGGTGGGCCGAACAGCATCGTCCCGTCGACATAATCGCCTTTACGCGCTGACCAGTGCAGCAATGCCTCGCGGTCGCCATCCGCCGGCGCATCGGGCATGTCGCGCAACTTGCGACGGGCGAACAACAGGCCGATGGCTAGGTACATCAGGAAGAACAGAATCAGGAACGGCTCGGTACTCCACAACAACTCGGGCGCATACGAGCGCAGGCCCCAGGCGAAACCGATGCCGAAGGTGCCGACGAAACCGATCAGGTTGAGCAGCCGCCAGGCCTTGAACCAGGCAATGGCAAGGATGCCGGCGTTGAGCAACGCGAAATAGCTGAACAGCGCGACATGGTTGCCGGCCCCGGTCGAGGTCAGGATCGGCGCGGCGAAACCGCCGAGCGCTGCGGCGGCGGCCAGGCCCAGCGCATCTTGAGTAATCGCCAGAATCGCCGAAAACACCGTCACCGCGACCAGCAACCCCAACGCAGCCGACGGATCAAGCAGCGGGTGCAAACGCATCGCCGCAAATACCGTCAGATACAGCACTGCAATCCCGGTGCCCTGCAGCATCAACGCGTAATTGCTGTTGCGCCGGCGCAACCACCAACCCAGCGCGAGCAGTCCCAACGCCGCAGCCGCGACCCCGGCGTAGCGCAACTCGATCGGCACGACCATGCCTTCGGTGGCGTAACGCAACAGGAACGCCAGACCGAAAAACAGCAACACCACGCCGACTCGCAGCACCGTGTTGCCGCCAAACAGCCAGTTGCGCGCAGCACTGATGCCGCGCTCGATCAGGTTCGGGCCACGGGGTTCAGCAGGTTGTGCAGGGGCTGTTGGCTCGTCGGTGATGGCGTCCAGACGCCAGACATCGGCCGGTAGCGGCTGGCTGGTTTCACTGGCGACGGCGGAAAGCGGTTCAAGCTCGGGCGGCAACTCCCAGACCAGTTCCGGTGCGGCAGCGGGTGCCTGTTCGGCGACGAACACCGGTTCGACGGCTTCCGGAGCCGGCGCAACCCTCGGTGGTGCGGTGCTTACGCCGGCACCTTCGAGCAGAAACAGACGTTGCTCGACAGCCTGCAAGGCGACTTTTGCCTGTTCAAGTTGACGTTTGTGCTCGGCAGTCTGCGAGCCGAGTCGGGTAATGCGGATCGTCTGACCGATGACCAGCCCCAGCAATGCACCCAACAGCGCATCACTGAACGACTCGTCGAGCAGCCAGCCGAGCAGCAGCCCGATCAACATGAACATCCATTGCATGGTCGATATCCCTAAGCGCAAAGGCCAATCCGGGAAGATTAGCGCAGCCTGATCCAAAAAGATCGCAGCCTTCGGCAGC
>NZ_QAIU01000631.1:1827-2296 GCF_003061205.1 Pseudomonas sp. HMWF006 | reverse complement strand
AGCGCGACCGGCACCGTGGCTGAAGGCGGTTCGATCGTTTACACCGCGACCCTGACCAACCCGGCTGGCACGCCAGTCACCGTGACCCTGTCGAACGGTTCGGTGATCACCATCGAAGCGGGCAAGACCACTGGCACCGTGACCGTTCCGGCGCCAGCCGATGACGTCTATAAAGACGCCGGCAAGGTCGAAGTCACCATCAAGGACGCCACTGGCGGCAACTTCGAGAACCTCGTTCCGAGCACCGTTCCAGCCGTCACCGACGTGACCGATACCGTCGACACCACCACCGTCAAACTGACCGCCACCGAGTCGGCGGCTGAAGGTGGCACCGTTACTTACACTGCCACCGTTGGCGCACCCGTCACCGGTTCGCCTGTCGTCGTGACCTTGGCCAACGGCCAGAACATCACCATCGAAGTCGGCAAAACTACCGGCACCGTGACCTTCACCGCGCCGAACGATGCGC
>NZ_QAIU01000631.1:0-1817 GCF_003061205.1 Pseudomonas sp. HMWF006 | reverse complement strand
GTAACCGTGACTCTGTCGAACGGTTCGGTAATCACCATCGAAGCCGGCAAAACCACTGGCACCGTGACCGTTCCTGCACCTGCCGATGACGTCTATAAAGACGCCGGCAAAGTGGAAGTGACGATCAAGGACGCGACTGGCGGCAACTTCGAAAATTTGGTGCCGAGTACCACGCCAGCGGTGACCGAAGTCACTGACACCATCGACACCTCGACGGTCAAACTGACCGCCACCGAAACTGCCGCTGAAGGTGGCACCGTCACCTACACCGCCACTGTTGGCGCGCCGGTCACCGGTTCGCCGGTGGTCGTGACCCTGGCCAACGGCCAGAACATCACCATCGAAGTCGGCAAAACCAGCGGTACCGTGACCACCACCGCGCCTAACGATGCGCTGACTGGCCACGCGCCTCTGACCAACGCGATCACCGACGTTTCCGGCGGCAATTACGAAAACCTCGTGGCCGACAAAACCCCGGTCAGCACCACCGTCACCGACACGGTCGACACCACCAACCTGTCGCTGAGCGCCACCGGTTCGGTGAACGAAGGCGGCCAGATCACCTACACCGCGACCCTGACCAATGCTGCTGGCTCGCCGGTCACCGTGACTCTGTCGAATGGTGCCGTGATCACCATCGACGCCGGCAAAACCACCGGCACCGTCACCGTCGACGCACCGAAAGACGACGTCTACAAAGATGCCGGCACGGTTGAAGCAACTATCAAAGGCGCGACTGGCGGCGACTTCGAAAACCTGGTCACCAGCACAGCGCCAGCGGTCACTACCGTCAACGACACTATCGACACCTCCACCGTGTCGCTGACCGCCACGGCGAACGTCGCTGAAGGCGAAACCGTGGTCTACACCGCAACCGTGACCGCGCCAGTGACTGGCTCGCCGGTTGTCGTGACCCTGTCCAACGGCCAGACCATCACCATCGCTGTCGGTGAAACCACCGGCTCGGTGAACTTCGTTGCACCGAACAGCCCTCTGGCCGGCGGCAGCTCGCTGAGCGTGACCATCGACGGCGCCACTGGCGGCAATTTCGAAAAACTGGCGGTCGACGGCAAGTCCGCCGACACCACGGTTTCGGACACCACCGACACCACCAACCTGAACCTGACCGCGACCGATTCGGTGGCTGAAGGCGGGTCGATCGTTTACACCGCGACGCTGACCAACCCGGCCGGCACCCCGGTAACCGTGACTCTGTCGAACGGTTCGGTGATCACCATCGAAGCGGGCAAAACCAGCGGCACCGTGACCGTTCCTGCGCCAGCCGACGACGTTTACAAAGACGCCGGTAAAGTCGAAGTCACGATCAAGGAGGCAACGGGCGGCAACTTCGAGAATCTGGTGCCAAGCACCGTGCCGGCCGTGACCAACGTCACCGACACCATCGACACCACCACCGTCAAACTCACCGCGACCGAGTCGGCGGCTGAGGGCGGCACCGTAACCTACACCGCGACCGTGGGCGCGCCGGTGACCGGTTCGCCAGTTGTCGTGACTTTGGCCAATGGTCAAACCATCACCATCGGTGTCGGTCAGACCACCGGTACCGCGACCACCACCGCACCGAACGATGCGTTGACTGGCCATGCTCCGCTGACCAATGCGATCACCAACGTGACCGGCGGCAACTACGAAAATCTCGTGGCCGACAAGACGCCAGTCAGCACCACCGTGACCGACACCGTCGACACCACTAACCTGTCTCTGAGCGCGACTGGCTCGGTGGCCGAAGGTGGCTCGATCGTCTATACCGCAACCCTGACCAACGCTGCTGGCTCGCCAGTGACCGTGACCCTGTC
>NZ_QAIU01000630.1:182-1873 GCF_003061205.1 Pseudomonas sp. HMWF006 | reverse complement strand
ATCCCCGTGCAGCCCGCAGCGATGATTTCTGCGGGCTGCACGGGGATCGCTTGAAGATTCGCCTGACTGCACCGCCGGTCGAGGGCAAGGCCAATGCTTACCTGATGGCCTTTCTGGCCAAGGCGTTCGGGGTATCCAAGAGCCAGGTCAGCTTGCTCAGCGGCGAATTGAACCGGCAGAAACGGGTGAAGATCTGTTCGCCGAAGAAACTGCCGGATTTGCCGGGGCTGGTTGGGCGTCCGTCTTGAGTTCTGCGGCGTCTGCGCCCCTCACCCCAGCCCTCTCCCCTTGGAGAGGGAGCCGATTTGCGTGGTTTTCAAAACCACAGTTCAACTCGATATCCCACGTCGGCGTATCTCGAACATCCCGCCAGTCAGCCCCTCTCCCTCTGGGGGAGGAACCTGATTTGGCTGTTTTTCATGACCTGAGCTCAACTCGATAGATCAGGTCGGTGCAGCTCAAAAGAACACCTCGGTCAGTCCCCTCTCCCCCCGGGAGAGGGTTAGGGTGAGGGCTGCTTGCCGCTGACCCCACCGGTCTTTAGACTTACGCCTCATTTCAACGAGAGCAGGGTCGATGCCAGCTGCCTTTCCCCCCGATTCTGTTGGTCTGGTGACGCCGCAAACGGCGCACTTCAGTGAACCCCTGGCCCTGGCCTGCGGACGTTCGCTGCCCGCCTACGACCTGATCTACGAGACCTACGGCACGCTGAACGCGCAGGCGAGCAACGCCGTGCTGATCTGCCACGCCTTGTCCGGCCATCATCATGCCGCTGGCTATCACAGCCCCGATGACCGCAAGCCCGGTTGGTGGGACAGCTGCATCGGTCCCGGCAAGCCGATCGACACCACCAAATTCTTCGTGGTCAGCCTGAACAATCTGGGTGGTTGCAACGGCTCCACCGGCCCGAGCAGCATCAACCCGGACACCGGCAAGCCGTTCGGCGCCGACTTCCCGGTGCTCACCGTGGAAGACTGGGTGCACAGCCAGGCGCGTCTGGCTGATCTGCTCGGCATCCATCAGTTCGCCGCCGTGATCGGCGGCAGCCTCGGCGGCATGCAGGCCTTGCAGTGGACCATCACCTACCCGGATCGCGTGCGCCACTGCCTGGCGATCGCCTCGGCGCCCAAACTGTCGGCGCAGAACATCGCCTTCAACGAAGTCGCGCGTCAGGCCATCCTCACTGACCCCGAGTTCCACGGCGGTTCATTCCAGGAACAAGGCGTGATCCCCAAGCGCGGGCTGATGCTGGCGCGGATGGTCGGGCACATCACCTACCTGTCCGACGACTCGATGGGCGAGAAATTCGGCCGTGGCCTGAAGAGTGAAAAGCTCAACTACGACTTCCACAGCGTCGAGTTTCAGGTCGAAAGCTACCTGCGCTATCAGGGCGAAGAGTTCTCCGGGCGTTTCGATGCCAACACTTATCTGTTGATGACCAAGGCGCTGGACTACTTCGATCCGGCGGCGAACTTCGACGATAACCTGGCGAAAACCTTCGAGAACGCCACAGCCAAGTTCTGCGTGATGTCGTTCACCACCGACTGGCGCTTCTCCCCGGCCCGCTCGCGGGAGCTGGTGGACGCGCTGATGGCGGCGCGCAAAGACGTCAGCTACCTGGAAATCGACGCGCCACAGGGCCACGACGCCTTCCTGATTCCGATCCCGCGCTATTTGCAGGCGTTCGGTAA
>NZ_QAIU01000630.1:0-172 GCF_003061205.1 Pseudomonas sp. HMWF006 | reverse complement strand
CTCAACTCGATAGATCAGGTCGGTGCAGCTCAAAAGAACACCTCGGTCAGCCCCCTCTCCCCTCGGGAGAGGAACCTGATTTGGCTGGTTTTCATGACCCGAGCTCAACTCGATAAATCAGGTCGGTGCAGCTCAAAAGAACACCTCGGTCAGTCCCCTCTCCCCTCGGGAG
>NZ_QAIU01000629.1:8433-9282 GCF_003061205.1 Pseudomonas sp. HMWF006 | reverse complement strand
GCAATTGGCTCGGCAGGATCGGCCGGTTGAGCGGCAGGTGCAGCGTTTCGAAGGTGCGGCGTTTGCGTTTGCTGCCCTTCATCGGCGCCGGGTCGTCGTTGCGGGAAGTGTTGGGCACCAGTACCAGGCGGCCTTCGCGCTCATCGATAACCACACTGGTGCTGGTTACGCCTTTTTCGTCAAACAGCCCCATTGCGCCGACTTTTCCGGGAATTGCGGGGAGCTTGTTCACGGCGGCGGTGAGGTTGGCAACGCTGAACATGTCTTGCAGATTCATGGAGTACTCCAGATCAGAGGGCCGCACGGGCGACGATGCCCAGGGCGGTGAGTTCGTCGAGGGCGGTGGCCTTCTGCGCTTCGGTAATGCCTTCCGGCCAAGCCAGTTCGGCAAGATCGAGAACGGCGCCGCGAGCGACTACCACGCCCGGCTGGTCACTGGCTGTTGCGTCCACGGCTTCAATCAAAACCGCCGCCGATTTTTTGGCCGCTCCGGCTCCGGCGAGGTCGACCACCTGGTACTTGCCGGAAACTTTCGCCAGCACCTGGCCGAACGCGTAATGCACTCCGCCCAGCAGCGTGACCTTGTCCTTCGTCCAGCCGGGGCAGACTTCAACCAGCAACAAGTCGCCCGGATCTTTCGGTTGGTTAAACGTGGCCATGGGGCCTCCTATCGTTTATTGCGGGCTTCGGCGTCGGCCAGCAGTGGGTTGGTGGTTTCGGGAACTGTCTTGCCGGCGCGCTGCTTGGTGGCGATTTCGGCGAAACTCACGCCGCCCGCCAGGTCGGCGAAGATCGCCTTCAAGCCGTCAGCCAACGGCTCGCGGGCGTCCTCTTCGCCAAACTCCAGCG
>NZ_QAIU01000629.1:5695-8423 GCF_003061205.1 Pseudomonas sp. HMWF006 | reverse complement strand
CGGCCGGGGCGTGTACCGGCTTCATGCCAGCGGCCACCAGTTTCTCGGCGAACGCGACGTTGGCCCCGTGAATGGCTTCCTGCGCGGCGGTACGGGCGGCCTTTTCGCGCCTGGCGATGTCGGCCTTCAGGCGTTTGTTTTCTGCCTCAAGGGCGGCTGGGTCTTTTTCGGACATGCTGGTTACCTCGGTGGATCGGGACGGTTCAGAGAAAGCGGGTTGATTGCCCGGCTCAGGCTGTCGGGCGATTTCTGAGAGACTGTCGATGGCCCACGACGGGGCCACCTGGTCGGCGGTTTCTTTGTCGAACTTGCCGATGAGCCACTCGCGGAACCGGCGCCACATGTCTGAATTGAGTTCGTGGCCGTAGTCGCCGAACTCGACGACGCCTTCTTCACCATCGGCCAGTTCAATCGGGCGCAGGCCTTTCACGGCCGGCGGCTGTGCGCCGAGGAAGCCGACGTGGCGCAGGTAGTACACGCCCGGCACCGGATTGTTGGCGGCATCGGGGTGATAGAACGAAGCGGAAATTTTCTTGAAGCGGCCCTTTTCCACTAGCTCGGCGAATGCCGGGTCTACCTGCTGGGGCTCGGCGATCAGGCCATTGGCGGTAGCGGTCAGCGACTTCACCCAGCCAGCCGCTGGGGCGTCGTGCTTCGGGTGCCCGATGACCATCGGGGCTTCGTGCAAGGCCGGGTCATACGCGCTCACAGTGGCGGCCAGATCTGACTCGCTGAAGTCGATTCGGGCGCCGTTCATGGCGGTGTGACTGCCGGGCTTGAAGATGTGCAGTGGTTTCATGGCTGTGCGCTGCATGGAGGTGATGCGCACAGCCTGGGCCAATGATCTGCCTAGGACTTTTAATCGAGTTTAAAGAGTCAGGAACCCGGAGCTAACCAGCCGCCCTTCACACGGTGATAGGCTGGCTGCAATGCCCCATGGGTTAAACACAACGTAAAGGGATCGACTGTGGACAAATTGACTACCCCGCGCGGTGAAAGCAAAGGCCCGAGATCACGGCTGATCAAGATTGCTGAAGTTGTTGGGAAGGTTGGAGTAAGCGCAGTACCGATCCCGCCTCTGGTTTCAGAGGTGGCGAAATTAGGGCTAGAAAAAATATTCGCCTATGTCCGTCAACGGGATGAGCAGCGCATCCTAGAGTTTTATCGTGCATTCCTTTACAGGAATGAATTGCCCGGCGCAGACATCCTTGAGGCGGAAATAGAGGAAAGCAATTTCCATGCGCTGCTAAACGCCTGCGTCTCCGATATCGAAGAGGAGAAAACCGTCCCATATGCAAATCTCACCAGGTCAATTGCATTAGGCCGGGTAAGTCCAGAGCTGCGACGACATTTCATACTCACCCTCAAAGACCTTTCTTGGGAGGAGCTAGATCTACTGCGAAGAATTTACGTGGTGACTACGCATCCAGTTATACCTAAGAGGGGCAAAGACTTTGACGTGACTCACTTACTTACCTACAACCCGAGTCAAATATCCGAAACTCTTGCAGTTGCGAATCTGAAAACCAAGGGAATGATAGAGGACGAAAAACTCTCAAGCGCCGGTAGCAGCTTTGTCACCGCCTGTTCTAATGAGCACGATCTTGAGCCAGTTATTTACGACTACAAGGTTTGGTCAGGCTTCACATGCTTGATACTGACTTTGAACGGCAAGCGTTTCAGCCCCGCTGAAGGCGAAATGCTTGCAGCATCGTTGAGATCTGCCTGTATCCACTCCCATTCGGTGTCAGCGGTGGGCGGGTTTGAGGGAATGGGCGATAACGTGTTGTCTCGCGTGAGGACGAATTGCTGCGTGATGTTGATAGGCCAGGAATTTGAGGTCACACCGGCCAGCTTGGAAGCGATTTCAAAGATTGCAGATACAAGGCCTGTCGTTCTAGTGCTTAGCAACCGAGAGGCCATCAACGAGGAACCTTTCACGCGGTTGCCCACCATTAGAAGGGGTTTGAATGATGGAGATGCCTGGAGAGTGGAAGCTGTAAATTTGCTAATCGGGGAGATAAACAAGCGGGGACAAGTAAAGGAGGCCAATGAGTAGCGCATGCTGCCGTACTGAAGCGGTTTATAAAGCGTTTACAGCACTTTTTCCTTGCAAGGTTCGATGCACCGCAGCCGTAACAACACCAGAGGCCGTCTGGCGCGGTTACAGGCGAGCGGCTTTTTGCAGATGATGCAGGGCCAGTTCAAGAATCGCTTCCTCTGCTTCAGGCTGAATGACGCCCTCTGCATCCATTGGGAAGAACGGACGGCTCGGAATGTCTCCCCACAAGTGCGGGAATTCCGATTTATATCCGCCGAACTGCATCATCGCTGCATAGGGTTTGTTGCTGCCGACCAGTGCTGAACTCTCGGTAGCAGCGCTGGTGATAGACGCCGCCAACCCCGCAGAACTGATCTGCAGGATCTGGCCGGGCCAGTTGCCGCTTTTCTCCCGGCGCTCGGTGGTGACATCCGATAAATCAGCCCAGTCGGGCCGGCCCTCATTTTCGAAGTTCTCCTCGGTCTGGCTCAGCAGCTCGGCGGCGGCGCTGCGCATCAACGGCGCGAGATCCCCGACTGCCCATTCGACTTTGCGCAAAGCGTCCTGCAGACGTTGGTGTTCGATATCTACGGTGATCATGGCGCGCCTCTTATGCTGCCGCTTCTTTGCGCTTCAGCGCTTCGGCCAGTCCAGCGCCTGGCGCGTGGTTGAAGCCCGGATCGGTGC
>NZ_QAIU01000629.1:0-5667 GCF_003061205.1 Pseudomonas sp. HMWF006 | reverse complement strand
CGCCGGTACGCTTGTCCGTGCCGGTCTCGACGGTTTCGGTGAATGAGCGGCCGGCGCTCGAAACGACTGTCAGGCCTCGGCGTTTGACGGCCGCCTCGGTCAATGCAACCACGCGGCAACGGCAGTTGAACCCGTTGGGCGGGAAGATCGCCGACCAGATCGGGTCATCGTGTCGGAACACCTGGCCGTGCAGCGCCCGGTGACTTGGCCGCGTCTTGCCGTCTAGGATGGCCACGTACATCCAATACGGGTGCGTCTCGGTGGTTTGTTCCATCTCCGCCTTGCGGCCGGCCATGTAGGCACTTTGCAGGTTGGTCTGATAGATCGTCTTGAGCCGGCGCGGGCTGCCCAGTTGCACCAGCTCGCCAACGCCTTCGCTATCGACAATGACCTGTTGCCCCCACCAGCCCTGAGATTCCAGTGTCGGCTGCATGTTCGTGATGAACTGCTTGAGCGTTTGGCCGTCCTGCAGCGCGGTTTCCAGTGCCGCCCGAATGTCGGACAGCAGATCGAGGCGCATAGCCTTGGCGACAGTGAAGGCTTGGTCGTGCGCCTGGTCGAGCATGTCCTGCCAGTTCCAGGTGATCGCGTAGCCTTTGAATTTGAGGTAAGCGATAGCCTTCGCTGGCTCAAGGCCAAAGATGGCTTTGAGGTCGGTCGGGCTGAGGCGTTTATCCGAGGCGGCCATGTCAATCCTCCCGGTCGGCGCTGGCGCTCAGCCGGCCCCAGGTATCGGCGATGAACAACAGATTTGTGAGCTGTTGCTGGAGTGTCTCCGCGTCCATCTGTGGGAACGCTTCGGCCAACAGGCCGAGCGTTTCCGAGTCATCGCGGGCGCGTTGCAGGGCTTCGATGAATGGCGCAACGGCTTGTTCGGCCTGTTGTTGAAGTGCTTCTGCTGGGAGACTGTCGATAGCCTGGTCGAGGGCGATTTGATCCAGTAGCGGCCGCACTGTCGCCTCGGCGAACTCTGGTGAATCAGCACCGGCCGACGCCGAAGCGAGATCGCCGTCCTGCAGGTTGTAGGTGCGCTTCCAATACGCATCGGTGAACTTCACGCCGGAATCCGTCAGCGCCTTGTCGCGCTGGGCCAGCGTCTTATCGATTTCTTCCTGTTCCCACAACTCGTACAACGGCGCCGCCACGTCGGAGCCGAAGTTGAGGTCGACGACCAAACGAATGCACGCATTAAGTGAGGCGGCAACGATGCCGGCATCGCCGTCGCGAATGTCTTTGGTGACCTCGGCGCCGGCCGTAGCGCTGGCACGGTTGCTGTCTTTTTCGGTGGTCTGGTTTTGCCCGAGCATGGCGACGTTGATTTCGCTCCGACAGTACTCCAGCAGTTCTCGGTAGACCTCGGCGCTGCCGGCTTTGCCGGCGGCTTCAATGATTTGCACGCTGGAATCGTCCGGGATCGCTGCCACGGCGTCTTGCACCATGGCCTCAAGGCTATCGAGCAGCAAATCAGTTTCGCTATCGGCGGCGCCGCGTGGATGTTTGCCAATGACCCACGGGCTGCCGTATTTCTCGGTGAACTGAACCCAGAACTTCAGGCCGCCTTTCATGAAGGTCGCCGGCCAAAAGCACATGCTCAGATCCGGGAAGCCGTAAGGGTTGGCGTAGGTCGCATCCTGTCGGGCAACAATGAAGCGCTGCGGGTCGCAAAGCTCGCCGTCTTGGCCCGCTTCCTTGGAGCGAAAGCGCAGTTCATTGTCCTTGTCGTAGAAGAACCATTCGGCCGGTTTGCCGAGCAAGTCTTCCGGTACCAGATTCATGCCCACCGGTTTCCACATCAGTTCAACCGGTTGATAGCCGAACAGCGACGCATCGAGCAGCTCGCGAATGATGCGGTCAAGATCGAGATCGGTGAGCCAATCGCGAATAAAGCGCTCCACTTTGGTCGGCGCATCGGCGCGCTTGAGGCCGCGCTCCAGTGACAGTACGGAGGCCTTGCGGCGGCGGACGTTGCCGCCGACCAGTGCCGAACTGCGCAGGTCGCGGTAGACCGTAATGTCTTTGCCCTGAGCCTTGAGGATCGGGTCAGGGTTGGGCAGGTTGACGCCGCTGGAACCGGTCGCGCTGGAGCGCCCACGGGTGGCGATGTGTTGATCAAGCGATGAGCTGTGCTTCGCATCGGCAAAGCTGACAAATTCGGTGGGGCTGACCCACAAACCTTTCTTGTTCATGCGTACCCCTGAGTGATGCGTTTGCCCTGACGGGGGCGGCGTGATTTGACCGATACCGGGCCTGAGCTGACTTCAAGCGTGGCGAAGTTGGCCAGCGCACCGGCCCCCGCGAAATCGCCGTGGCGGTAGAGATCCGGGTCTTTGAGGTCTTGAGAGCGGGCTTTAACAATCATCGGGATACCGTCGACCATTTCGATGGAGCGCACGTCCTGGTGCAGCGAATCATCAAGCGGCAATGTGATTGCGCCGTCCTCGAACAACTGCACGAACTTCGGCATCCACGCGCCGTACCAGGAACGGCTGATCTTCACCTGCTGGATGCGGTTGCGGCCGAACTCATCGGCCGTTTCTTCGGCCAATGTTTCGCCGCTGCCGGTGGCGTCCAGCGCGGCGCCGACGAAACGCGGCAGCCCGCGCAGGATGTAGAACAGAACCTGCTTTTGCTGCCGGGTTGGCACCTTGTGCATTTCCACTACAAACGGCACATCACGCAGCCGGGATTGATCGACAGACATCGGGCAGATGATGGAGAAGTCGCGGTGCCGGGCGTAGTCCATGCCCAAAAAGTGGCGCAGATCGGGGGCCAACGCCTGCTGCATCAGGGGCGTCAGGTAACGCTCAATCCAGTCATCGACGTAGGCCTCACGGCGGTAGACCGGCTGCAACGTAAAGTCATCGTCCAGCGCCAGGCGCAGAACTTCTCGGCCGGGGCGCATCGCTTCATCAATCCACACGCCGGGAATACACACGCCGTTACCGTCGCGGGGGATGGCGTCCAGTTCTTCCCGCATCTGCGCCTTACGGGGGCCGTAGGCGTTACGGATTTTCTTGTACCAGGCTTCCTTGTCTTCCGCCGTTGCTTGCTTGCCGGCCATGAAGCACACGCGCTCAAACAATCCGTTGGCCACGGCGTCGTCAAAGGTCGCGCGGTAAACCTCGGCGCTGTCGCCGTAGCGCTTGTCCCGGATGTCGTTGACCATCTGGTTGAACGCGTTGCCCTTACCGTTGTGAGTGCTGATGATGACGATACGGCCACCCCAGATCAGCAGTGCCGTGGCGGCGTCGAGGACGGCGGAAACGTCGCGGTGGAATGCCGCCTCGTCGATGATGACTTTGCCCTGCAGGCCGCGAACGCCTGCCGGGTTACTGGACAGCGCAACGATCTTGAAGCCGGAGGCGTAGCGGATGCGGTAAGCGTTGATCTGCCGGGTGTTGCCGGCTTCGTCCTGGTCATCGAACAGGAACTCTTCAATTTCACTGACGCCGGATGCTTGAGCCTCAGCCATCACCCGGCTGAATTTGGCGCAGTAGCCGATGAACTCCAGGCCTTTCTCTTTCGTGTCGCCGATGTAGAAGCAGTCCATGCCGCCCGCAGATTTTTGCGAAGCTGCGGTAATCACGGAGTCCAGCGCCTCCGCAAAGGTGATGCCGGTGCGGCGACCTTTTTCGCAAAGTTTGATCTGAGCTTGTATGCGCAACCAGTCCACCTGGTGCGCCATCAGAATCCCTTCGGCGATTGGGTTGTAGCCTTCCGGGATCTGGCGAACGCTAGGCGGAAGTTCGTCCCACTCGACGACACGCAGGGTGCTGGCCGAGGCTTTCATTGCTTCACGCCCAGGAACGTCTGACGCCAGAACATGGCCTGTTCTTCGGTCATGCCTTTGGCCTTCACGGCGCTATCCAGTTCGGCCGCTTGCTCGCGGAGCAAACGTTCTCGGGCGGCGCGCTCGATGGTCTGGCGTTCCTTCACGCTCATCGTCCGGGCCTCCATGGTGGCCTTGGCGGCGCGGGCAAGTGCGGACACTTCGGCAATGGTGACCTCGTCCTTCTCATGGGCGCCCATGGCGGCCTGATAGGTCAGCGTCGAGATAGCTTCGACCAATAGCGCGCCGGTCTTGTCCGAAGAGTCCTCGCCGAACGCGCCCACAAATGCCTCGGCCATCTCGCGCTGCTGGCGGGCCTTATCGGTCAGTTCTTCGAACCCCACTTTGAAGCGGCCTAGGGCGCTGCGGCTCGGGGCTTTCTCGTTGGGGAAGCGCGCCCGGATATCGGCCAGCATGTCATCGAGCGTCATGCGGTCATCACGCAGTAACTTTTGGATGTACGCCTTGACCATCGGCGGCAGGCGGTTGATCGAGGATTTGCCCGCCATGGTCAGGCCCCCGGCCGTTTGATGCCTGGAACGCGGGCGCGGCCGGCGGCGATGTCTTGCCCGCGCTCGGTGAGGGTTGCCACCAGCACCGGGCCGACGTCGGAGATGCTGAGGGCGCCTTGCTCAGCCAGCCATTGCAGTTCGGTCTTCACCTGGTCACGGCTCGCAGTATGGCCGAAGTTATCGAGGGCCGTATTCAGCACCGAGCTGTTGGCGCGGTAGCCGGGCATTTCCACCAACAATCGCAAGATCACCAGCCGCATGTCTTGGCGCAGAAAGTCGGAATATGGGGTCATGTCTTTTCTCGCAGCAGGTAGTCATTGATCCGGTCCAGCGAACGGGCTAAAGGGCCAAGTGCATCCTTGACCCCCGACAGTTCGGCGCGTACCGCCTTCATATCGCCCAGCAAGTCGGTCACGGCGGTTTGGTCAGGGAGGTGCCGCACATGCTCCTCAAGCGCGACGATCCGGGTGCGCAGTTCCAGCAGTTCTTGGGCGCTCGCCGCTTGGCGTTTGGTGAGCCAGGTGTAGATGCCGAGTACCGTCAGGATCAGCCATTGCACGGTCTGGAAACCGAAGTTCATTTCATTCATGTTCATCGAAAGCCCCGCCGTGTTGAGTGTTTCAGCGCGTCGATACAATCGGCGCAGTGTTCCGTGCCCGGTTCGTTCTGGCGCCGATCCTCGGGGATCGCATCGCCGCATAAATCACAGCGGTAAGCTGAAACGCCGGAGCGAATGAACAACCCGCTTCGGCGTGCCCGCCCTATGGCCTCTTGGCCATCGTCATCTGAAAGGTCGCCTACATCCATATGGCGTCAGTCCTTTTCCTGTAGATCGAGCAGCCCGTTGAGCTGGGCAAGATTGCCGCGTGCCCACAGGCCATAGTCTTGGGCGTGGGCAAGGATGTCGGCTGGAGTAACGCCGCTTTCCAGTAATTCGGCTTCAGAGCCGGGGGCGGGCCAGGCCGCTTTTTCAGAAGCGCCGGCAGCGGCGGCGGGTCTTGGGGGAGACACGCCGAGGGCGGTGTTGAAGTCGCGCACCCAGCCAGCAGTGAACACGCAATGAGGAACGGGCTTAGCCGCAGCGCCAGGCGCCGGAATGTATTGGGTCGTGACATGGGGAATCCGCTCCTGCAGTTGGCGTTTTTCTTCGGCGAGTTGGTCGATTGTTGCGTACATCAGCGCCTCGGCCTCGTTGACGCGTGCGACCTGCTGAAGCAACAACAGCCGGCTTTCATTCGCCGCTTTTTTGGCCTGTTCCGCTTGCTCGGTTTTGAGGTTCGCGAGGTCTGTTTCCCCCAACGCCTTTGAGTAGTTGAAGGCAAAACC
>NZ_QAIU01000628.1:1356-3807 GCF_003061205.1 Pseudomonas sp. HMWF006 | reverse complement strand
GCCCGAGCTGTTTCCCACCGACTACCAGAGCCCCGACCGCCTGCACCGCAAACTCGCGGCGTATTTGCAGCAAGCCCAGGATCAGGGCCTGTTGAATGAAAAAACCGTGGTGGTGTTACCGGAACATGTCGGCACCTGGTTGATGATCAGCGGCGAGAAGGACGAGTTGTATCAGGCGCCGACCCTCACCGAAGCGATGAACTGGCTGGCGGCAAGCAATCCGCTGCTGTTCGCCCGCGCCTGGCTCAGCGCCAAGGGCAGCGACCGGCTCAACGACGCGCACCTGCGGATGAAGTCCAAATCCATGGCCAAGGATTACCAGGCGCTGTTCGGTGGCCTGGCCAAAGAATTCAATGTAACCCTGGTGGCCGGCACTATCGTGCTGCCGGAACCGAGCATCCGCGACGGCCAGCTCAAACCCGGCAGCGGCGCCCTGTTCAACAGCAGCGTGGTGTTCGGGCGTGACGGTGTACCGCTCGGGCAACCGCAGCGGCAGATGCACCCGGTCTTCGATCAACGGGAAGTGCTGGCCGGCGAAGCCGATCAAACCATCAACGCGGTCGACACCCCGGCCGGACGCCTCGGCGTGCTGATCGGCAGCGACAGCTGGTACCCGGACAACTACCGCAAACTCGACGAACAAGGCGTGCAACTGGTGGCCGTGCCGGCGCAAGTATTCGGCCATGGCGCGTGGGACCAACCGTGGCGCGGCTACAAGGGTTCGAGTACGCCGGGCTCGGTCAGCCTCAAGCCTGGTGAAGTCAGCGAGGGCCAGGCGTGGCATCGCCTGACCCTGACCGCGCAACCACCGAGCAGCCGTGCGCTTGCCGGTATGAGCGTGTTCCTGCGCGGGCAGTTCTGGAACCTGGCGGGTTCGGGTCAGAGTTTTCTCAGCAGCAACGGTCAGCAGTTCGCCGACGGCGATGCCCGTGGCGCGCGTTTATTGAATATCTGGTTGTAAGCCATGAAACCGCTGCCGATGCGTCTGGGCGATCTGTCGGTAGGCTTCGTGCACAGCCTCGCCGACGCGGTGCACAGTCACGGTGTCGATCCGCAGCCCTTGTTGGAGCAATATGGACTGGATGCTGCCCGCCTGGCCGAGGCCGGGGCGCGTTTATCCATACCGCGTTACATGCGCCTGGGCCACGCGGCGATTCAGTTGACCGGCGACCCGGCACTCGGTCTGCGCATGGGCCAGCTCAGTCGCTTGAGCCAGGCCGGACTGGCCGGGGTGACTGCCGCTCAAGCCCCGACCGTGCGCGAAGCCGCTCGTTGCCTGACTCGTTTTGAACCGCTGTACGGTTCCAACTATCGTGGCCAGTCAAGCTTCCACGAAGACGCCCATGGCGCCTGGCTGCGTTTCTATTCGATCAGCCCGTACAACGCCTACAACCGGTTCGTGGTGGATTCGATCATCGCCGGGTGGCTGCATCAGTTGTCCAGTGTCAGCCGGCAGACGTTGCGGGCGGAGCGCATCGAGATTGAATTCGACGAACCGGATTACCGCGAAGCCTACGCCGTACTGGGTGATTGCCCGATTCAGTTCGGTACCGAGCGCAACCAACTGCGCCTGAGCCTGAGCAGCCTGGCCCAGCGCAATCCCGAGCACTGCCCCAGCACCTGGAAGCATTTACTCGCTTTGTGCGAACGAGAACTGGAGCAGTTGACGCGCACCCGCAGCCTGCGCGAACGCATCACGCAATTACTGGGGCCATTGCTCAATGGTGGTCGCGAACCGGACCTGGAAGAAGTGGCGGCACGCCTGAAGCTGCCGACCTGGACGTTGCGGCGCAAACTCGCCGAAGAAGGCACGCAGTTTCGCGCAATCCTCAATGACACTCGCCGTGATCTGGCGATGACCTACATCCGCGATACCGAACTGGCCTTCGGCGAGATCGCCTACCTGCTCGGGTTCGCCTCAGCCGAAGCATTCCAGCGCGCATTCAAACGCTGGAGCGGTCAGACCCCGGGCGAATTCCGCCGCAGTCATCGCAAAACGGCTTGAAGCCTTAAAGCTCGGTGGCGTCTTCGGCAGCCTCTGGCGGATCCAGTTCAAAGGCCTGAAACTCGAGCAGTTCTTCTTGATAGTCGTCCATCGTGCAATCCCCCTGCTGGTCTCTTGAATGGGCCCGGTCAAATAACCAGTGCCTCGAGCATAACGTGCCCGTATGAAGGAAAAGTGAAACCCGGCCTTCATGAATAAAACGTAGCAGGCGGTCAGGAATTTATCGCGGGATTTTTGTCGGGGGAATGTAACGAGATTTGAGTACGCCGCAAAACTGATGTGGGAGCGAGCCTGCTCGCGAAGCGGTGAACCAGACAACATGAATGTCGACTGATACTCCGTCTTCGCGACCAGGCTCACGCCCACAAAGGGCCGTCTGCGTTTACTGCAGCGCCGGAATCGGCTCGGACGGCGGCGGGATATTGCTCGGGTTCGCCGGCGGCGTG
>NZ_QAIU01000628.1:0-1344 GCF_003061205.1 Pseudomonas sp. HMWF006 | reverse complement strand
CGCTGCAGGGGCTGCCGGCGTCATGCTCTGTGCTGGCTCGACAATCCCCGCCGGCGGCGGCGCGGGCGCTGCCTCTACCGCCGGTGCCGGTGTTGCCGGCGCGACTGCGGCGGGCTTCGGCTCCGGCATACCCAGATCAGTCTTGGGCTTTTCTTCGATATGTGCGGCTTTCTTCGCATCCGCCGGCAGGAACAGTTCCACCAGGGTAAAGAAACGCTCATAGAACTTTTGAGAAGTCACGGTTTCGCTGGCGACCTTGACCATCGAATCGTCCGATGAGCCGATCGGCATCGACACCGAACCCAACACGCCAACCCCGAGGCTGGCGGAATTGTTGGTTTTCTTCAGTGCGTAGCGGTCCTGCAAGGCATTCGCGAACATCGTGGCATGGTGTTTGGAACTGCCATCTTCGGTACACACCACGTTGAAGCTGATCTCCATGTGGGTTTCACCGGTTTGCTGGAAGCTTTTGTGGCCACTGATCAGTTTCGGGTCACTGCTGGTGATGATGTAGCCCTGGCTGAGCAACGCGCGACGGGCCGCCTCGCAACTCGCGGTGTCAGCCACCGGATAATTGCGCGAGAACGTGCCGGAATCATCGAAGTTCTCATGCTCATACATCGGCTTGTCCTTCGAACAGCCAGCGACAGCGGTCAACAACAGCGCCAACCCAACGACACGCATGGGAGTTGAAATCAACATTAAACATCCTGAGGGAAAACAGTCCGGGGCATATTGTGCAACAGAACTTGGCCCTGCGGCGCATGGATTGTGTCTTAAAGCCGTTACAACCCTATTGACCATCGTTTGCCGGGAAAAGTCGCAACGACAAGTGATCAATGAAGACGCGCAATTTGGCGCAGGCATGACGACTGGACGGCCACAATACCCAGAACTGACCGACATGCTGCAGATGCGCATCCAGCGCCCGCTTTAGCCGACCGCGCCACATCTTCGTGGGTCATGAAGTCCGGCTGGCAGACCATCCCGGCCAGCGCCGCATGACTGACGGCTTCGATGGAGTGGCCTCGCTTCGGTATTGCGCCCTAGAGCTTGGTCGGCTTTCAGGCCGCCATCGCTGGCAAGCCAGCTCCCACAGGGGTTGAGTGCAGTCTGTTAGGGATTGGTTGTCTGGCCGGCCGCCATCACGAGCAGGCTCACTCATACAGGTGGATCGCGTGCAGTCTGCAAGAGCTTGGTCGGCTGGCAAGCCGCCACCGCTGGCAAGCCAGCTCCCACAGGGGTTGAGTGCATTCTGTTAGGGATTGGTTGTCTGGCTGGCCGCCATCGCTGACAAGCCAGCTCCCACAGAAAAGCAAAGGCAGCACACAGCCCTTGCTTCTC
>NZ_QAIU01000073.1:11844-12724 GCF_003061205.1 Pseudomonas sp. HMWF006 | reverse complement strand
CACGTGGCGCTGCAACAGCTTGAGCTGCCGTTCGCCGATTGCGCACCGTTGAACTGGCTGGAGAACGGTCATGACTGATGCTCGCAAAGCGCCGCTGAAACTCGCGGTGGTCGGCCATACCAACGTCGGCAAGACCTCGCTGTTGCGCACCCTGACCCGCGACGTCGGTTTCGGCGAAGTCTCGCATCGGCCGAGCACCACTCGGCATGTCGAGGGTGCGCGGTTGTCGGTGGACGGCGAGCCGTTGCTCGATCTCTACGACACACCGGGACTGGAAGACGCCATCGCCCTGCTGGATTTCCTCGAACGCCTGGAACGCCCCGGCGAACGCCTCGACGGGCCGGCGCGCCTGACACGGTTTCTCGACGGCAGCGAGGCACGCCAGCGTTTCGAACAGGAAGCGAAAGTGCTGCGGCAATTGCTCGCCTCCGACGCCGGACTCTATGTGATCGACGCCCGCGAACCGGTTTTGGCCAAATACCGCGACGAACTGGAAGTGCTCGCCAGTTGTGGCAAACCGCTGCTGCCGGTGCTGAACTTTGTCAGCAGCGCCAACCATCGCGAGCCGGACTGGCGCGAAGCGTTGGCGCGGCTCGGCCTGCATGCGCTGGTGCGCTTCGACAGCGTTGCACCGCCGGAGGACGGCGAGCGGCGGCTGTATGAAAGCCTCGCATTGCTACTGGAAAATGCCCGTCCGCAACTGGAACGACTGATCGCCGATCAACAGGCCCAGCGCCTCGCCCGCCAGCAAAGTGCGGCGCGTTTGATTGCCGAGTTGCTGATCGACTGCGCGGCGTGCCGGCGCAGTGTGGTCAGCGCCGCCGAACAGGAACAGCAAGCGATCAGCGAACTGCGCAAAGCCGTGCGTCAGCGTGAGCAG
>NZ_QAIU01000073.1:3052-11834 GCF_003061205.1 Pseudomonas sp. HMWF006 | reverse complement strand
CGTCGAAGCGTTGCTCAAGCTCTACGCGTTTCGCCCGCAGGATGCAGCGGCCAGTGATCTGCCGTTGCTGGATGGGCGTTGGGGCGATGATTTGTTCAACCCGGAAACCTTGAAGCAACTGGGGGTTCGCGTTGGCGGCGGGATTGCGGCAGGCGCCGCGGCCGGGGCTGGTGTGGATTTGCTGGTGGGCGGGATTACGCTCGGTGCAGCCGCTTTGGCCGGTGCGATCGCTGGCGGCGCGCTGCAAACGGCGCGCAGTTATGGCAGTCGCTTGCTCGGCAAGATCAAGGGCCAGCGGGAACTGACCGTGGATGACGGCGTGTTGCGGCTGTTGGCGCTGCGTCAGCGGCAGCTGTTGCTGGCGCTCGATCAACGCGGACACGCGGCGATGGAGGCGGTTCAGGTCGCCACCCCGCAGGACAAGACTTGGCGCGAGGGCAAGCTGCCCGAGGCACTGAGCAAGGCACGGGCGCATCCGCAGTGGTCGTCGTTGAATCCGCATGCAAAGTTGAATCAGGCGGAAAGGCAGGAGCAGATTGAGGCGTTGGTGGGAAAGGTGCTTGAGCTTTAGACGCCGCCCCTCACCCCAGCCCTCTCCCGGAGGGAGAGGGGGCTGACCGTGGTGTTCTCGGGTCATACATCGACCTGAGACACCCAGTCGAACTCAGTTTGAAAGGCATGAAGATCGGCTCCCTCACCCTGCACTCCCGAAGGGAGAGGGAGCTGACCGTGGTGTTC
Organism: Pseudomonas sp. HMWF006; assembly: GCF_003061205.1. Taxonomy (NCBI): domain Bacteria; kingdom Pseudomonadati; phylum Pseudomonadota; class Gammaproteobacteria; order Pseudomonadales; family Pseudomonadaceae; genus Pseudomonas; species Pseudomonas sp. HMWF006. The sequence continues at coordinate 11,096 of NZ_QAIU01000073.1, read as the reverse complement.
TCGGGTCATACATCGACCTGAGACACCCAGTCGAACTCAGGTTTGAAAGGCATGAAGATCGGCTCCCTCTCCCTCCGGGAGAGGGCTGGGGTGAGGGTTGCAATCACTCAGCCGACAACAAAACCTCAGCCTTGCGCTTTAGCACACTCAAATCCATTACCGGCACCGCTATCTCCTTGGCCAACTCATCCCACTGCCGCATCCGCAGGCTGACAGCACACAACGGATCGCGCTCAAACATGTCCGCCTCTGCCTCCGTCATCACCCCGCCCTGATACGCCAGTGTCCTGCGACTGGCCTCACTCAAGCGCTCGAAATACCCCGGCTCACGCAACGTCAGATACCGCTTGGCCTGCACGTGATACTCCACCAACCGCGCCAGGCGCTCGCTGAAACCCGCCTCACGCAAATAATCCGCCCCCAGCCGCTCATGGCTGACCACGCCATACCCGCCCATGTTCTCGGCGCCCTCGGCACACAGATGGCCGATGTCGTGGAAGAACGCCGCCAGCACCACCTCGTCATCAAAGCCTTCGGCGATTGCCAGTTCGGCGGCCTGGGACATGTGCTCGATCTGCGACACCGGTTCGCCGATGTAATCGCGAGTGCCGAAACGCTCATACAACCCAAACACCCGGGCGACGACTTGCTGCTGCTCCGTCATCAGATTTCCTCCAGCAACTGCGCGATGTTGCGCTCGGCCAGCGCCGGGCCGACGCTCATGCCGACGCCGGTGTGCATCAGCACCACACTCAGCCCCGGTGCCGGGCGCAGGAACGAAAACGGTCCCGGCCCACGGGCACCGTAGACGCCCTGCCAGCGCTCGACCACGTGCACCTTGCAGCCCAGCGTCTGCTCGGCCAGTTCCAGCATCCAGTTGTCCACCTGTTCGGCGTTGAACGGCGACGGGTCGCTGCCGTAATGGTGCGAATCGCCGATGATCAGCTCGCCATACGGCGTCGGGCTGATCAGCAGGTGGATGCCGTTGTCGTGCAGGTGCGGTTGTTCGCGCAGGATCTGCGCCTGCACCGCTGCCGCCTGCGGTAGATCGGCGAAGGCGCCGTAGTGCACGCAGCTCAAACCAGTGAGCAAGGCGTGTTGCAGGTTCAGTTCGATCTGCGGTTTGGCGCGAAGCATTTGCAGGCGACAGATTTGCGGGTCGAGCGCGGCAATCGGCTCGGCCAGCAGGGTCTGATAATCGTGGCCGGAGCAGACGATGATCTGTTTCGCCGTGAACGTACCGGCGGTGCTGTGCAGGCGCCCCGGCTCGACGTCACGCACCAGCGTGGAGAAATGAAATTCGACGCCGAGGTCGCGGCGCAGGTAGTCGATCAGCGCCGGGATCGCTTCACGCGAGTACAGCTGTTGATCGTCCATGCCGTGCAACGCCGCGCGGTGGTGGCTGAACTGACCGTGGTACAGATCACGCAGGGCAGCACCGCGCAATAGCGCGATGTTGTAACCGTGTTCCACGGCGCGGCCGTTGCAGAAGGCTTCGAGCAGGTGTTCTTCAGCTTCGGTGCGGGCGAACAGGTACGAGCCGTTACGCTTGATCTGTAGACCGGCGAGTTGCGCCCAGTCACCCCAGATGTCGCGGCTGGCCTTGGCCAGTTCGAGCATCGGGCCGGGTGGCTGGCCGGTGACCAGCGCCTGGCCGAAGTTGCGCACCGAGGCGCCGAGAGGCGTGGCGGTGCGTTCGAAAACGCTGACCTTGAGCCCGCGCTTGGCGGCGGCATAGGCGTGAGACAGGCCAAGGATGCCGGCGCCTGCGATGAGCAGGTCTTTGTGTTGGGTCATTTAGAGGTGCTCTGAATGAGAGACCGCTTTCGCTGGCAAGCCAGCTCCCACAGGTTTAGAGGTGTTCAAAAATCTGTATCCACCCTGGAATACTGTGGGAGCTGGCTGGCCAGCGATGGGGCCCTGTCAGTCGATAAAGATCTTACTTGGCGACGACTTTCTCGGACTTGCCGTCATAACGCTTGCGCCACTCGGTCAGGATCTCGTCGCGGTTCTTCGAGGCCCAGGCAAAGTCGTTCTTGATCAGGCGCTGCTCGTAGTCGGCCGGCAGTTCGGTTTGCGGCTTGGCGATACCCGGCTGAGCAAGAACAGCGAAGTTCTCTTTGTACAGGTCCATCGCCTCGGCGCTGGCAGAGAAGTCCGCGAGTTTTTTCGCTGCTTCTTCATGTGGCGTGCCTTTGATCACGGCAGTGGCTTCGATCTCCCAGCCCAGGCCTTCCTTCGGCAGGATGATGTCCAGCGGCGCGCCCTGGCGTTTCAGCTGAACGGCCGGGTATTCAAAGGAAATGCCGATCGGGAACTCACCCGCCGCCGCCAGTTTGCAAGGCTTGGAACCGGAGTGAACGTACTGGCCGATGTTCTGGTGCAGACCGTCCATGTAGGCCCAGCCCTGCTTCTCGCCGAAGGTTTGCAGCCAGGCGCTGACGTCGAGGAAACCGGTGCCGGACGACGCCGGGTTCGGCATGACGATCTTGCCCTTGTACTCAGGCTTGGTCAGATCCTGCCAGCTCACTGGCTTGGTCAGGCCCTGCTTCTCGGCCTCGACGGTGTTGAAGCAAATGGTCGCGGCCCAGACGTCCATGCCGACCCAGGCTGGCGGGTTGGCGGCGTCGCGGTAGTTCGCGCCGATCTTGCCCAGATCCTTCGGCGCGTAGCTTTGCAACATGCCTTGCTGATCGAGAATCGCCAGGCTCGAAGCGGCCAGGCCCCACACCGCGTCAGCCTGCGGACGGGCCTTTTCGGCGAGCAGTTTGGCGGTGATGATCCCGGTGGAGTCACGCACCCACTTGATCTCGACGTCCGGGTTGGCCTTTTCGAACGCTTCTTTGTAGGACTTCAGTTGCTCGGCTTCGAGGGCGGTGTACACCGTCAACTCGGTTTTTGCCGCAAAGGCATTCAGGCTGAAAGTAGCGAGCACAGCAGCGGCCAGGGCCATAGGCTTGAACATGATCGTTTTCCTGTAGGTGAGTTGAGGTTTGCAGGTTTGAATCAGTGACCGGGCGCGGTTTGCCGCCAGGCCTGGGAACGGCGCAGCAAGCCGCGCGAAGCCCACGCCAGCAGCAAGGACACGCCTGCCGAGGTGAACAGAATCAGGGTCGACATCGCCGCCGCGCCGCCGACGTTGCCGGCGTCATCCATGTTCAGCACCGCCACCGCCGCGAGGATGGTGTCGGGGCTGTAGAGGAAGATCGCCGCCGACACGGTGGTCATCGCCGAAACGAACAGGTAGCGCACGATGTCCAGCAGCGCCGGCAGGCAGATCGGCACGGTGACGCGCAGGTAGTGGCGGTACAGCGGCGCCTTGAGCGACAGCGCGGCGGCTTCGAACTCGGCGTCGAGCTGGCGCAGCGCGGTGGTCGCGGTCATTTGTGCGGTGGTCAGGTAGTGCGCAATGGTGCAGACGATCAGCAGGGTCATCGTCCCGTACAGCACGTGCAGCGGGTTGCCGGTGAGGTTGAAGAAGAAGACGTAACCCAGGCCAAGCACCAGCCCCGGCACCGCCATCGGGATGAAACTGAGCATGCGCAACGCCAGGTTGAGGCCGCGCTGGGTGCGGGTTTTCTCCATCAGGTAAGCGCCGGTGAAGATCAGCACACTGCCGATCAGCGCCGTACCCAGCGCCATCTTCAAACTGTTGCCGTAGGCCAGCCAGCCACCGCCGGCGGTTTCGTTGAACTGATAGTGGTTGAGCGACAGCGACAGGTTGTACGGCCAGAACTTCACCAACGAGGAAAACACCGCCATGCCGAACACCAGAATCAACGCGGCGCTGATCAGCAAAACAATCGCCAGATAGCAGCTATCGCGCAATTTCGATGGCACCGGTTTGAACACTTGGGCGCGGCCACTCATTGAATCGCCATGACGGCGGCGCAGCCAGGCATCCACACCAAAGCTGAACAGCGCCGGCAGCAACAGCACCATGCCGATCAACGCGCCGCGACCGAATTGCTGTTGGCCGACCACCGCTTTATAGGCTTCCAGCGCCAGCACTTGATAGTCGCCACCGACTACCACCGGCACCCCGAAATCGGTGATGGTCAGGGTGAACACCAGACAGAACGCAGCAAACACCGCCTGGCGGGTCGCCGGCCAGGTGATGCTGCGAAAAGCCTTGGCCGGACTGGCGCCCATGCTCGACGCCGCATCGAACAGGCGCGCATCGGCCAGCGACAATGCCGAGAGCAGAATCATCAGCGCATGGGGGAAGGTGTAAATCACCTCACCCAGCACAATCCCCCAGAAACCGTAGATGTTGTCCGAGAGCAATCCACGCAACATGCCCTGGTTGCCGAACAGATAGACCAGCGCGATCCCCGGCAGCATCGACGGCGCCATCAACGGCAGCAGGGAAATCCCGCGCCAGATGCCCTTGGCCGGAATCAGCGTGCGTTGCAGCGCGTAGGCAAACAGGTAGGCCAGCGGTACGACAATGGCCGCAACGCTGAGGGAAACTTTCAGGCTGTTGCCGAGCAGCCAGTGGAAATTGGCGCTGGTCACCAGCTCCTTCGCGGCGAGCCAGCCACCGCCCTGCCCGGCCTCGCTGCTGAAGCCGCGCCAGAAGATCGCCAGCAAGGGCAGCAGCACCGCGACACCGAGCAGCAACAACAGCAGGAGTTTGCCGCCGAGGACAAAGATCCGGTCACCGACCTCGGCACCGGACACTCGCCGCGCCTGCTTGTGCGATAGCGGCAGTGCGATGTTCGCGCTCATCAGGCAAACACCTGCAGGCTGCGCGGCGGCAAGGCGACCATGATTTGCTGGGCGCCAAGGCGCGGCATGGCTTCCGGCGCCAGTTCGGCAAGCAACGGATGCCCCGGCAATTGGTCGAGTTCGAAGCTCATGCGGCAGCGGTTGCCGAGGAAAGTGATCTCGCGCACCTTGGCCGGAAACAGGTTTTCTTCGTGCACCACGGGATTGACGTTGATCGCTTCCGGACGGCAGAACAGTCGCCCCGAAGCGCCGCTCACGCTGCCATCAGCCAGACGCACATCCATTCCGCCAACCCGGGCGTGACTGGCGCTGCTGCGCTGGAACGGCAGCCAGTTGCCCTGACCGACAAACTCGGCCACGAACGGTGTGGCCGGGCGGTTGTAGATTTCCTGCGGGGTGGCGTACTGCTCGACACGGCCGTTGTTCATCACAGCGATGCGGTCGGCCATCAGCATGGCTTCGTCCTGATTGTGGGTGACCATCAGGGTGGTGATGCCGAGGTTGCGCTGCAGTTGGCGCAGTTCGGTGCACAGATGCTCGCGCACCCGGGCGTCCAGCGCCGACATCGGTTCATCGAGCAACAGCAGCGACGGCGCCGGGGCCAGGGCACGCGCCAGCGCGACTCGCTGTTGCTGGCCGCCGGACAACTGGCCCGGGTACTTTTTCTCACTGCCGGTGAGGCCGACCAGCTCCAGCATCTGCCCGACGCGGCGACGGACTTCGTCGCGACCGCTGCCGGCGAGGCCGTAAGCAATGTTCGCCTCGACGGTCAGATTGGGAAACAGCGCGTAGGACTGAAACAGAATCCCGTAGTCGCGGGCTTGTGGGGCGAGGTGCGAAACGTCGCGGTCACCGAGGTACAACTCGCCGCTGTCCTGTTTCTCCAGCCCGGCGATGCAGCGCAGCAGCGTGGTCTTGCCACAGCCGGAGGGGCCGAGCAGACACACCAGCTCACCGGCCGCGACATCGAGGGAGACGTTATCCAGTGCGGTAAACGCGCCGAAGCGCTTCTGCACGCCGCGCACTTTCATCGGCGCACCGGGATTGGTCAGGGCAGTTGCGATTGCAGGATTCATGGACAGACCTCATCAAGCTGATGGGGCCAATCCTAGAGTTGTAATGCGTCCGTCATGTGGCAGTGAGGCAAAAACGGCCGATAGTGGTATTCGGGGATTTTGGTTCAGAAGATTCGGGTCTTGGGTTGTTTGATCGGGCCTCATCGCTGGCAAGCCAGCTCCCACAGAGATCTCCAGTGAATACAAATTTTGTGAACACCAGAAATACCTGTGGGAGCTGGCTTGCCAGCGATGAGGCCAGTAAGGGCAACCGAGAATTCAGGCCGGGGACATTTCCTGGGCCAACCCCAGAAATGCCGCCGGCAATCGCGCGCTCTTGCGCTCCTTGAGGCAATACAGATACTCGGGAATCTGCGGCGCATTCTCGATGGTCAGCACCCGCAACTGCGGATCATGCGGCACTTCCTGGCGGGCAATGATGCTGATGCCGATGTTGCGCAGCACCGCCTCACGGATCGACTCGCGGCTGCCGATCTCCAGCAACGGCCCGAAACTGACCCCGGCACTGGCCAGCAACTCCTCGGTCAGACGCCGCGTCGTTGACCCGGTTTCACGCATCAACAGGGTATGCCCGGCCAGTGCGCTCAAAGCCACGTGATCATGAGCTGCCAGCGGATGATTGCGATGCACCGCCAGCACCAGTGGATCAGTGCCCAGCACCCGGCGAATCAATCGCGCATCGTCGAGCAACTGCGACGAAGCGGCGACGTCCACCCGGTAGTCCTCCAGCGCTTCGAGCACCTGCTGCGAATTGCCGATTTCCACCGACACCTCCACCTGCGGCAAGCGCTCGCGAAAGGTCTTCACCAGATCGAGGATGTAATACGGTGCCGTAGCGGCAATACGCAACGTGCCCTGCACCTGACCACTATTGCGCAAGAAGAACTCGATGTCGGCTTCCTGCTGCAACAGCGCCTTGACCATCGGCAGCAACCGCGCACCTTCGTCGCTGACGCTCAGGCGCCGACCGCCACGGTAGAACAGTTCCACCGAGTATTGGCTTTCGAGGTTGCGGATCTGCGTGGTCACGGTGGGTTGGCTAAGGCCGAGCTTTTTCGCCGCCAGCGTGATGCTGCCCAGGCGGGCGACCATGTAAAACGCTTTCAGCTCGGCACTCAGCACAACCATCCCTCATCGTTTATTTACGCAACAGGCGCAAACCGTTGAACACCACCAACAGGCTCACGCCCATGTCGGCGAATACTGCCATCCACATGGTGGCGAGTCCGGCGAAGGTTACCCCAAGAAAGATAGCCTTGATCACCAATGCCAAGGCGATGTTCTGTTTCAGGATGCTGGCAGTGTCACGCGACAGGCTGATAAACGCGGGAATCTTGCGCAGATCGTCGTCCATCAGGGCGACATCGGCGGTTTCAATCGCGGTGTCGGTGCCGGCCGCCGCCATGGCGAAACCGATCTCGGCGCGGGCCAGTGCCGGGGCGTCGTTGATGCCGTCGCCGACCATGCCCACCCGATGCCCCTGTGCATAAAGTGCTTCGATGGCTTGCAGCTTGTCGGTCGGCAGCAAGTCGCCCTTGGCCTGATCAATGCCGACCTGCGCGGCAATCGCCTGCGCGGTGTGCACGTTGTCACCGGTGAGCATCAGGGTTTTCACGCCCAGAGCATGCAACTGGCGGATCGCTTCGCGGCTGCTTTCCTTGACGGTATCGGCCACGGCGAACAGCGCCAGCGGGCCGGAGCTGTCGAGCAGCAGCACCACCGACTTGCCCTGCTTCTCCAGCGCAAACAGTTTTTCTTCCAGCTGCGGCGAGCACAGGCCCAGTTCTTCGACGAGACGATGGTTACCCAAGTGATAGGTCTGACCGTTGACCTGCCCCTTCACCCCGCGACCGGCCAACGCTTCGAAGTTATCCACAGTCAGTGCTTTGAAGTTTTTATCCACAGCGGCGTTGGCGATGGCCAGCGACACGGGGTGATCGGAGCGACCGGCCAACGCAGCAGCGATTGCCGGCGCCGTGGCATCTGCCGTTGGGTCGAGGGACAGGTAATCGGTTTGCACCGGTTTGCCGTGAGTGATGGTCCCGGTCTTGTCCAGCGCCAGATAATCGAGCTTGAAACCGCCCTCCAGGTACACGCCGCCCTTGACCAGAATGCCTTTGCGCGCCGCCGCAGCAAGGCCGCTGACGATGGTCACCGGAGTGGAAATCACCAGCGCGCAGGGACACGCCACCACCAGCAGCACCAGCGCGCGGTAGATCCAGTCGAACCACGCCGCG
>NZ_QAIU01000073.1:0-3042 GCF_003061205.1 Pseudomonas sp. HMWF006 | reverse complement strand
ATGCGCGCCAGGGTCGAGTTGTTCGCCGCAGCGGTGACGGCATACTCCAGCGAACCGGCCTGGTTGATGGTGCCGGCGAAAACCTTGTCGCCGACGGTTTTCTCTACCGGCAGGCTCTCGCCGGTGATCGGCGCCTGGTCGATGGTCGAACTGCCGCTGACTACCTCGCCGTCCAGCGCGATGCGCTCGCCGGGTTTTACCCGCACGCGGGCGCCGAGTTCGACGCTTTTCACGTCCTGCTCAATCCAGCTGCCGTCAGCCTGCAACACCGTGGCTTGCTCCGGCGTCATTTGCATCAAACCGCTGATGGCATTGCGCGCACGATCCAGTGAGCGCGCCTCGATCAGTTCGGCCACGGTAAACAGGAACATCACCATCGCCGCTTCCGGCCACTGCCCGATCAACACCGCACCGGTCACCGCGATGCTCATCAGCGCGTTGATATTGAGGTTGCGGTTCTTCAGGGCGATCCAGCCCTTTTTGTAGGTAGTCAGGCCACCGCTGAGGATCGACACCAACGCAATGATCGCCACCACCCAGGTCGGCGCGGCACTGGTGAAGTGGATCACTTCAGCCGCGAGCGCACCGACGCCGGACAGCGCCAGCGGCCACCAGTGTTTTTTCACCGGCGCAGGGGCCGGCGCTTCGACACCCGCCTCCAGCGGTTCGGCGTGCATGCCCAAAGACGTGATCGCCTCGGTGATCGGCGCGGTGTCCGGCAGGTTGTGGGTGACGCCGAGCACGCGGTTGATCAGGTTGAATTCCAGTTGCTGCACGCCGGGCAGCTTGCCGAGCTTGTTCTGGATCAGCGTCTGCTCGGTCGGGCAGTCCATCGCTTCGATGCGGAAACTGCTGAGCCGCGCATCGGCGCTGGTCTTTTCGCTCAGTTGCACCAACGCAGGCGCAGCGGCTTTAGACGAGCAGCAGGAGTCGCCGCCATGTGAATGCTTATGCACAGGCTGCAATTTGTGGCTGTGATCGTGCCCCGCGTGGGGTTTGTGGGTGTGCCGGGAATCGCTCATTGGTCGCGTCCATGAAGGTGCCTGTTGCCAAGTAAAGACCCTGTAGCCACTATAGGGTCAAGCACCCTTTTGGAGATGGCCGTCATGAAGATCGGCGAACTGGCGAAACTCACCGACTGCGCGGTGGAAACCATCCGCTATTACGAGCGCGAAAACCTGCTGCCGGAACCGGCGCGCAGCGACGGCAACTACCGCGTATACACCCAGGCCCACGCCGAACGCCTGACCTTCATCCGCAACTGCCGCACCCTCGACATGACCCTCGAAGAAATCCGCAGCCTGCTGGCCATGCGTGACAGCCCGCAGGATCAGTGTGAAAGCGTCAATACGCTGATCGACGAGCACATCCAGCATGTGAAAGCGCGGATTGACGGCTTGCTGGCCTTGCAGACACAGCTGCTCGACCTGCGCCAACGTTGTGGCGAAGGGCCGATGGCCGATCAGTGCGGGATTTTGCAGCGGCTGGAAGTGAGTGGCGGGGTTGTCGCGACGGAAGTTGAACACTCCCATGTAGGCCGCAGTCACGGCCATTAAGAACACCAAAAAACACTGTGGGAGCGAGCTTGCTCGCGAAAGCGGTGGTTCAGTCGACACTTCTATCAACTGACACTCCGCTTTCGCGAGCAAGCTCGCTCCCACAGGGGCGCGCGTACTACTTGTCAGACCGCCATTGGCGCGGTCATCGGCGCATGGTGCTCGTAACCTTCCAGCGAGAAGTCGCTCGGCTCCACCAGCTCCAGCCACTCCGGCTGATACACACCCGTCTTGGCAAATTCCGGCACGCGATCCGAAATCTTCAGCTTCGGCATGGCGAACGGCTCGCGCTTGAGCTGTTCGTTGAGCATGTCCAGGTGGTTCTCGTAGACGTGCGCATCACCGATGAAATAGGTGAACCAGCGCGGCGTGTAGCCGGTCAGGCGACCGATCAGGCTCAGCAGCGCGGCGCCTTCGGTGAGGTTGAACGGCGTGCCCAGGCCCAGATCGTTGGAACGGATGTAGAGGGTCAGAGAAATTTCCTTGGTCTCGACATTCGGGTGGAACTGGTACAGCAGATGGCACGGCGGCAGGGCCATTTCATCGAGCTGAGCGACGTTCCAGCCGTGGAACAGAATGCGGCGGCTGCCCGGATCCTTGATGATCGTGTCGACGCACTGGCGCACCTGGTCGATGGCTTTGTACAGCACCACGTAGGCCTGGCCATCTTCTTCGCCCTGGGCGATTTGCTTGTAGCCGTTGCTCAGGGTCTGCTCGATGGCGGCCGGGTTGCTCAGCGGGATCTGCTTGTACGCCGGCCATTTGCGCCATTGCACGCCGTAGATTTCGCCGAGGTCATCCTCGCCCTGGCGGAACGGGTTGGCCAGCCACTGCGCGTTTTCGTTGGCGTTCTGGTCCCAGACCTTGCAGCCCAGCGCACGGAATTCAGCGGCGTTGTTCACGCCACGCAAAAAGCCGCACATCTCGCCGATGGCCGATTTGAAGGCCATCTTGCGCGTGGTGATCGCCGGAAAACCTTCCTGCAGATCGAAACGCAGCATCGCCCCCGGGAAACTGATGGTGTTGATGCCGGTGCGGTTGGCCTGCTTGGTGCCGTTTTTGATGACGTGCGAGACCAGTTCGAGATATTGCTTCATGAGTTACCTGTGTCCTTTGAGCCCCGGCGTCGCGCACCGGGGTTCGTAGTTTAAGCCGTCGGGGCAACCGGCGCTGCCGGCGCACGACGATAGGCCAGCCAGATCAGGAACAGACCGCCGACGATCATCGGCACGCACAGCACTTGCCCCATGGTCAGCCAGTTCCAGGCCAGATAGCCCAGTTGCGCGTCCGGTACACGAACGAACTCGACGATAAAACGGAAGATGCCGTAGAACAGCGCGAACATGCCCGATACCGCCATGGTCGGACGCGGTTTGCGCGAGAACAGCCACAGGATCAGGAACAGCGCGACGCCTTCGAGCGCGAACTGATACAGCTGCGACGGGTGACGCGGCAACTGCGCCGGGTCGCTGAATGGCGGGAAGAT
>NZ_QAIU01000072.1:0-18699 GCF_003061205.1 Pseudomonas sp. HMWF006 | reverse complement strand
GCATGTGCTGCGGCACGGCGCAAAACACCTATCACACGCTGGCCGGGATTCGCCTGGTGCTGGCCGATGGCACGCGTCTCGACACCGAAGACGCTGCCAGTGTCGCAGCATTTCGCAACAGTCATGGCGATCTGCTGGAGCGCCTCGCGACATTGGGCCGCGAGACCCGCGCCAATGCCGAGCTGGCCGCGAGAATTCGCCACAAATACCGTCTGAAAAATACCACCGGCCTGTCACTCAACGCTCTGGTGGATTTCGACGAGCCTGTGGATATCTTGAGCCACCTGTTGGTTGGCTCCGAAGGCACCCTCGGTTTTATCAGTGCGGTGACCTACGACACAGTGATCGATCACCCGCACAAGGCGTCGGCGCTGATCGTGTTTCCGGATGTGGAAACCTGCTGCAACGCGGTCACCGTGCTGAAAAGCCAACCGGTGTCGGCGGTGGAACTGCTCGATCGACGCAGCCTGCGCTCGGTGCAGGACAAACCCGGCATGCCCGCTTTCGTACAACAGCTGTCGAACAATGCCTGCGCACTGCTGATCGAATCCCGCGCCGCCTCTTCCTCTTTGCTGCAGGAACAGCTGGCGCAGATCATGGCGTCACTCAGCGGTTTCCCTGTGGAAAAACAAGTCGACTTCACCGAAGACCCGGTCGAGAACGCCCGCCTCTGGGCGATTCGCAAGGACACCTTCCCCGCCGTCGGTGCCGTACGCAAAACCGGCACCACGGTGATCATCGAAGACGTGACTTTTCCGGTCGAGCAACTGGCCATCGGCGTCAATCGCCTGATCGAGCTATTCGACAAGCATGCCTACGACGAAGCGATCCTTTTCGGACACGCACTGGAAGGCAATCTGCACTTCGTCTTCACCCAAGGCTTCAACAGCGCGGAAGAAGTCGCACGCTATCAGGCGTTCATGGACGACGTCGCGCAACTGGTGGCGGTGGAATTCGGTGGCTCGCTGAAGGCCGAGCACGGCACCGGGCGCAACATGGCGCCGTTCGTGGAGCTGGAATGGGGCAGCGATGCCTATCAACTGATGTGGCAGCTCAAACGTCTGCTCGACCCCAACGGCATCCTCAACCCGGACGTGGTGCTCAGCGAAGATCCGCAGATTCACCTCAAGCACCTGAAGCCGCTGCCGGCGGCCGACGAGATTGTGGATAAATGCATCGAGTGCGGCTTCTGCGAACCGGTCTGCCCGTCGAAAGGCCTGACCCTGAGTCCGCGCCAGCGCATCGTGATCTGGCGTGACATTCAGGCAAAAAAACGCGCAGGCATCGACACCCGCGAACTGGAAGAAGCCTACGCGTACCAAGGCATCGACACCTGCGCCGCCACCGGCTTGTGTGCGCAACGCTGCCCTGTAGGCATCAACACCGGCGAACTGGTGAAAAAGCTCCGCGCCCGTAACGCCACGCATCAGAAAACCGCTGACTGGATCGAAGGAAATTTCGCCAAGACCCTGCAAGGCGCACGTTTTACTCTGCACGTGGCCAACGGTGCGCGGATGCTGCTCGGTGCGCCACGTCTGGCGAAGCTTTCAGCAACCCTGACGCGCTTGTCCAAAGGCCAGGTGCCGCTGTGGACGAATGCGATGCCGCAGCCGGAAAAAGCCATTCGCTTCAGTCCGAGCGTCTCCGATGAGCGTCCGCACGTGGTCTATCTGGCTGCCTGCGTATCGCGGGTCATGGGCCCGGCAGCCGGAGACAAAGAGCAGATGTCGCTGTACGACAAAACCCGGGGCCTGCTGGAAAAGGCCGGTTACCAGGTGGTGTTCCCGGACAATCAAGACAACCTCTGCTGCGGTCAGCCGTTCGCTTCCAAAGGCTATGCGGAACAGGCCGAGCACAAGCGCCAGGAGTTGATCGGCGCCCTGCTTCACGCCAGTCGCGGCGGACTCGATCCGATCTATTGCGACACCAGCCCGTGCACCCTGCGCCTGGTGCAGGATGTCGGCGAAGTTCGCCTGGACCTGTACGACCCGGTGCGCTTCATTCGTACGCACCTTCTCGACCGACTCGAGTTCACCCCGCAGGATGCACCGATTGCTGTGCATGTGACCTGCAGCACCCAGCATCTGGGCGAGAGCCAGGCGCTGATCGATCTGGCACGCAAATGCAGCACCAACGTGGTCGTCCCCGAAGGCATCCACTGTTGCGGGTTTGCCGGTGACAAGGGCTTCACCACGCCGGAGCTGAACAGCCATTCGCTGCGCACGCTCAAGGAGGCGGTGCAGCATTGCAGCGAAGGGATTTCCACCAGCCGGACTTGCGAGATCGGTCTGACGCAACATGGCGGAATTGACTACCACGGACTGGTCTATCTGGTGGATCGAGTGACCCGGGCGAAGGCCGGCTGAAGAAAAATAGAACCCTTGAGTTCGACTGTAGTCCACAGAATAACCCCGACTGATCGGGGTTTTTCTTCCATACGGTTGCCCGTCCTGACGGCCAGCGAAGTCTGGACCCACTCGGTTCAAGGAGATACACATGAAACGTTCTGTACTGTTAGGTCTGTTCGTTACTGCATCGATGATGGCTTCCACTTCGTTCGCCGCGGACAAGCCTGCCGACCTGTGCGATGCCAATATTCAGACCATCAACAATGCCAAGGGGCAGCTGTCTTCGTCGCCAGAGTTGAGTCAGCGCGCTGAGACCAGTGTGAGCAAGGCGCAAGCGCTCAAGGCCCAGGGCAAGATTGATGACTGCATTGCAGAAACCTCGCAAACCATCGTCGAGCTGCGCAAATCCACCGGCACCAACAATTGATCGAAGCCCGGCCAACCTTCGGGTTGGCCTCGCGGGCCGTTTGGCGTACACTGCGCAGGCTTGTTGCTCAAACAGTTGTACTGAGCAATGAGTTCGGGGCCGTTTAGGATTCGACGCCGGTTGCGAAACTTTAGGTGCATGCCGACTTGGTAACAGAAGTCGTAAATCCACTGTTGCAACTACTTATAGTTGCCAATGACGACCAATACGGTGTTGCTCTCGCTGCTTAATTGCAGCTGACAATGCTCCTGGTACCTTCGGGTCCAGCAATCATCAGGGGATGTCTGTAAACCCAAAATGATTGTCATATAGAACAGAATCGCCGTGCAGTACGTTGTGGACGAAGCGGCTAAAACTTACACAACTCGCCCAAAGCACCCTGCCCTTCGGGTCGCTGAGGGTTAACTTAATAGAAACGGCTACGCATGTAGTACCGACAGCGGAGTACTGGCGGACGGGGGTTCAAATCCCCCCGGCTCCACCATTTGCTCAACTAAAGACGTCCACGGACGTCTTTTTTTGTGCCTGGAATCCAGTAAATACGGGGGGTTCAGGGCTATTGGGCTCCACAGCGCTTCAGGCAGATCCATTTTGAAATGTATTCCATGAATAGGCTGTGGTTTAGTAGGCCCCTTCAAGCCTCCATGAGGTCGGCTAAGCCACTGAGGATAGTCTGCCTTGGCCGACTGTTCCTATTGGCCAAGGGCCGCTTCGGGTCGTTCTCTGCCTGTCATGGTTACGAAGCCTGCTGACCAAGTCCAATGCAACCGCTGGTCAGACTGGATACAAATGACTGGTCAGGTCGAATGCAAATGGGTGTTCGAGTCAGTGCAATTACCCAGTAATCCTGATGCTGAGATTTCCGCCGATCCTGATTGCCGTTGGTACCGTTTTACTGCTCTTTCAATGGATTCTCGAGCGCTACTCCAGCTTCGAACAAACGGCAGAAGGTGGAAACGTCTCTTGTCGGCATAAATTCGTTTTTTCCATCTGATCAACCGAGAGTCCAAGCTCCTTTTCTGCGGGATCTACCGTGCTTCACGCGAACGTCAGGAATAATTCCCGCGTCGCACTTACGTGCACGCAAGGGCGGGCACCAAGCGAGTTTGGCTGCTCAGAGCTTCTTTTCATTAATTGAACTACGCACCAGTCGACGAACGTGCCTTGTACGAATCCCCCCCAAGATCAATACTGTATATAATCACAGCAATCCGACTCATGCCTTCCAAAAACACCTGGATATAACTGCTTACTCTTCAATACACTCTCTAAGCTAGCGCCTGATTAGGCCTGCATAGGGATGCGCTGAGGAGAGATTGATCGGATTTCAGGCCGGCTGAAGGAGCTCAACAATGTGGATACCACCAAGCAAAGCCCGAGGCTTAGCCGATGAAGTATTTCTGGATGAATTCAACTACATAAGTGAATCTTCTAATTTCAAACCAAGCCAGCCGTCAGGCAGCCCAAGCGATGGCGTTTGCTTGCGACACAATCCGTTATCCATCACTATTGCCCCCTCGACGCCTACCGAGCTACCTCTAGTCAAATTGCCGAGTAATCCTCAAGCATCGGTGGCGAAAAAAGACCACGATCATGCTGCCTATATAGGCGATAGCCAAGGGCTTCGCGAGACGCTCCCTAGCCTGAAAACGACCGTATCCGGGCAGGAGCCCATGAAAAATATCGAAACTCTCCCCCCGTTACCCGCCCACGGGCAACCTTTGATGTTTGCAGATCTTTTTGCGGGCTGCGGAGGCTTGTCCCTCGGCCTCTCGCTCGCAGGGCTAAATGGCGTTTTTGCCGTTGAACGCGACAAAATGGCCTTTTCCACATTATCGGCGAACCTGCTAGAAGGGCGCGACGTGCCCGTCCGCCAATTCGAATGGCCCTCTTGGCTGGATAGAAAAGCCTGGGGTATCGATGAAATTCTTGAACAGCACCCACTTGAACTTTCCAAACTTAAGGGCAAGGTGCATGTGCTTGCAGGAGGCCCTCCCTGCCAAGGATTCAGCTTCGCAGGGAAGCGACTAGAGTCCGATCCACGAAACCAACTGTTTGAGAAGTACGTGGAAATGGTCAAGGCCATTCAGCCTGCAGCCATTGTCCTAGAAAACGTACCGGGCATGAAGGTCGCGCATAACGCTAAATCTTGGAAAGACCTTGGCATTCAAGTCAGGCCGCAATCCTACTATGACAAGCTTGTCGAAAGCCTGGACCGAGTCGGCTATCAGGTCCTCGGTCGAATAGTGGACTCCTCACTTTTCGGAGTTCCCCAGAAGCGCCCACGCTTAATCGTAATTGGGATTCGCAAGGATCTCGCTCGTCATCTTCGTGGCGGCGCCACCAGAGCCTTCGAGCTATTAGAGGAGGCACGGCTGAAGCAACTGCAAGAGCTTGGCCTTCCAGAAACCGTCAGCGCTTCGGAGGCCATTTCGGATCTGGAAATAAAGCACGCGGGGACCAGACCATGCACTGATCCATCTTCTCGGACCGGCTTTCAAGAGCTTGCATATAAGGGGCCTCGGACACCTTACCAAACCCTCATGCAACAGGGAGTGGACGGCTCCCTGGACAGCGTACGATTAGCAAAACATAAGCCCGAGATCAGTGAACGGTTCATGAAGATCATTCAGGACCCAGAGTGCACCAAGGGCGGTTTAATGAGCTTGGCGCAAAGGGAAAAATATGGTCTCAAGAAGCACCGCATATGCCTAATGCGAGCAGGAAATCCGGCACCAACAATCACAACGTTACCCGACGATGTGCTCCACTACAGCGAGCCCAGAATACTGACCGTCCGAGAGTCTGCACGCCTCCAGTCGTTTCCCGACTGGTTCCAGTTCCGCGGTAAATTCACTACAGGTGGCAGCCGACGAACTAAGGAATGCCCGCGCTACACGCAGGTGGGCAATGCTGTCCCCCCCTACCTCGCGAGAGCCATTGGGCTTGCCATCAAGTCGGTACTAGAAGAAGCCGTGGCGGCCTCTAGCCAACAAGCAGTCGATGAAGTAGAACAAGAAACCTTGGCCATAGCTTAAAACTTAGGACTCGGGGGAAATGGATGGCACCCGACTGGAAGGACCTCGCTCCCTTGTCGTTTGGGCTCGCCATCCTTCGGATCGACAGAGGCCAATGGAACAAGTAACTGCTTAGGAGAAGCCATCTTTCACAGCTCCAACTCTTTGCAATTTAATCGACCTGGATCATCGAAAGGTCGCAGCAGCTCAAGCAATTGTATCCAAGGGAAAACATGGAATTTGAAAGGCAAGATGAATTGCTTTACCCAGAGGGACTGGTTAACTGGTCTGGGGCCAAGAAAGGAGGTGTCAGGCAGCCCTTTCAAGAAGAGTCCGGAAGGCCCGTAAAAGAGCAACTAAAAACCCCGCTAGTAGAAAAATTGTCGAGCTGGGTTGACTCAGTTATCGCAGGCATCCCTGGAACTCCTTCGGCCGTCTTACTGGTAGGCGGGCCCGGAAATGGGAAAACTGATGCGGTTGAAGGGGCCATCGAGAGTTTTGATCGGTTAAGCGGTGCGGGTGGGCAGCTGTTGGCTAAGTTCTCGAACCAGTACAGGAACCCATCGGGGTCTCTCCCCCCTCGCCGAACTGAGGTTGAATTCGACGGAATCGTACCTGATGGTAGTGGCATGATTCCTGTTATCCGGTTGGTGCAAGACGCCACTGAAAAAGACGCGGCGCAACCAGGTGAGACAGCAGAGTCGCTGCTACTAAAAGAACTACGGGCAATTAGGTACGGTGAGTACAAAGGTATTTACATCGGCTGTGTAAATCGGGGGATTCTGGCAAACACGTCATCGCTTGCCATCCGAACTGGCGACACAGAGATGGCTTCATTTATCGCAAGAATCGTCTCCGCTGTGAGTGGAGGCGTTGATGCCCCGGATTGCTGGCCCCTTGAAGAAAGCAATCTTGCATTGTGGCCCATGGACGTGGACTCTTTGGTTGCTCCCCGAGATGGCGATCCAGACAGTACAGTTGCACATCGGGTACTGGAAAAGGCCCTGGCCGAGGAAAAGTGGACGCCAGCGTGCAACAACAAGGCAGACTGCCCGTTTTGTCAAAATAAAACTTTGCTGGCGAACGAAAAAGCTCGCGATAATCTGATCCAGTTTCTTTACTACTACGAGCTCGCGTCTGGCAAACGATGGACGTTTCGCGACTTGTACTCACTGGTGTCCCACCTTTTCATTGGGGAACCAGGATCCTTGACGATCGACGGCAAGTCCTACGCGCCTTGCGACTGGACGGCCAAGATGCTGCAACTGGAGGCAAAGGGCCCCAGCACTTTGGCAGGAGCTCGAGCTCGCTACTTGTTGACCTCTCGGTTATACCATCACCGACTGTTCTCCAACTGGCCCCGACTAGCCTCAGGTAAGCATCTCGAGGCTTACCACGCAGTGTTCGCAGGATCAAAGGTTCCAGACCAGCTTGACGAAAAAGCCTTCAACATGGCGAAGTATCATTTTGGATCTCTCAAAGTCATAGCCGAGAAAGAACACACTGCTATTAGTGAACTTCTATCAGGTGATTTCGCCACCTTCTTGGATCCCGCGCTCTTATACGGCGAACAGAAGATGTATACCGAGGCGAGGGATGGAAAGATCGTTACCGTAAACGATGTGGATGAGCACTTTAGTCTCTCCATAAAAGACGGACTGGAGCTGGTATCCAACCGTCTTGCACCGAGCGAACGCAAGCTACTTGCACAGCTATCGGAAGCAGACGAAGCCTTGATGGACCAACACCATCCCTCCAAGGTATCCAGACAAGTGCGGCGGCTACAGTCCTCCATGAGACAGTTTGCAGGAAGGCTGGCAAAACGGAGCCTCGGATTAAAGTACGGGGTATCCAAGGATGTAAAGCTATTCGCGGATTACGCCAGTTTGTACCAGAGCGATTTTCAGCATGAAAACCTCGAAGACCTCGTCGAACAACTAGTAAACGAAGACAGGCGTTTTTTCAAAATCCCCCTATCTACGACTTTTGGCCAGCCAGTAGCACACTGGGACAGGGAAGTGTCACTACGTGTGCGCAGCGTTAAAACCTCAATGGAAATGTTCAAAGGAGATATTTCCCGGCCGGCAAACCGCTTCCCATTCATCAAGGTTCACAACCGATATGTACCGGTCACTTTTGCGCTGTACAAGGCTCTCGTGGAGCTCGAGGAAGGGCTAGACCCCGCCTCCCTTCCACAGGAGGTGTTTGCCCTGTTCGACGAAGTGAAATCGGTAACTGCTGGCCAGATAGCAAGGGACAAGAATTTCGTAGACGGTAATGTTGATCTGACCATAGGCCAGGACAACTACACGTTGAAAGTTGGCAAAACTATCCGGTTCAGGGGCTGAGTCGATGGATAAATTAAAGGACTATTTGAGCGACCCCTGGCAGAAGTCTAGCTTGCACAAGACTTACAAAGGTAGCTTCTTGCACTTGACACCTTCACCCGAAGTCACAACGGGAGAAATCCTGCTCGCGTCCCTATATAGGAACGTAGGGTTCGTCGATAACAAAGCTGTGGGGGAAACCGTCTGGGAACTTGGAACTCCTTTCAAAAAACAGCTGGCAACTGGGAGGCGTCCGAATAGCGCGCAAAGCGAGGTGGCGTTCGATACTCAGCTGTGGAACACGGTGGTAAACCGTGTAATCGCGACACCGAATCTCTCGGGACAATCTCGCCAGCGAGGAAACCAAATTTCCCCGCTTGTACCTGACGCCACCCTATATTCCATGTCAGCCCGGCTCAGGGGCCACCCATGGAATCCGGGCAAACTCGTGGCAAGAATGGTTGCCCTAGGCAGCGATGACTACGACGCAGCCCTGGCAATCTGGCAGAAGCTTTTCTACAAGCTAAGCGTCACTGCGGAAGAAGATGATGTTTGGGCCAGGATGCTGCAATCAGAATTCGAGTCCTGGCGTGTAGAAAAGATAAGTGATGCCTGGAAAATGCCTAGTGAGTTCCCGCAGGATGAAGGCACCTTCCCAAGCCCGTTAAACCTTGATTGTCCAGCCAAGCGCTTTGTTGAAGATCTCCATGTAGTGCTTGATTTAAAGCAGGACCTTACTCGTAGGCAATGGGTAAGCATGTTGGAGTCTTTGTGTAGGATAGGAACGGCCGCTCACGTTACCTGGTGCTGCCATGCTAACAACAAATGCTGCGAGCTTATAGAGGAAGCACTGAGCCTAGGGAAGTGCCATAGCGAGGATGAAGTAGCTGAAAAGCTATCAACAGGTAAAGGATTTTGGAGTCTTGGACAACTGACAGCGAAGCCGATAAAGGAGGCGGCACGCCATTACATCGAAGGCCGTGGCGCCCTGAATTTGCTGCTGCATATGCTGGAGCAAGCCGGATTTGATATGGCGCAAGTTAGCCTAGGATCCACTGCAGAGATTGCCGAAACTCTGGATTATTTAGCCCAGCATCGCGGTAAGTTTGACTTCAGACTGTATCTTAATAACTTCAACAAAATGATAGAAAGTGACCCCAAGGTTGCCGAATGCAAGAAAGGCTCGTCGAAGAATGTGTTGGAATTCCTAGAACACGTTGCTCGCCAACGCATAACTTCAGAGGCCGGACTCGACGGTTATGATCAGGGGTACTACATGGAGAAGCGCGGCAACCACTCAAACTCACCGCGTGTTGTTGGTCTCGGCCCCCTGTCGACGTTGTTGATGGTCCATTGCGCAGCCAGTAGGGTAACAGGCCCCTGCACTGTTCAAAATCTGTGTCAGCAGTTGGCCGGGTACGGCATCAGCGCCGAGATGGCCCTAGGGAAAGGTGAAAGCTTGAACAAGAGACTGAGAGATATGTCCATCGCCATCGATAGCCCCGATGCTGAAGGTGGCATGGTTATCGCTAGCCCCTTGGCGAAAGCCGGCAAAGAAGGAAACTAACGTGATCGGTGACTTTATTGGCTATCTGGTATCCAAGATACGAGCAGAAGCTGGACACTTTATCTCGTCGGAAAATAATAACTTGAGGGTCATGTTCTCTGCTCCTCCAGCGGGCATTCTCGACGAGATCTACGACAGATTTTATGCAATGGGCCCCCGACTGGAGCTTGAATCTGCAGGCCATGTAATGCTGGTGCCCGTATTGCGAGTTCAAGAAGGAATTGAAGACCCTTCGCACCAGAATACCACCAGATGTTCGAGTAACCATGTCGTGGCGATAAGAACCTCATATGGCTCTTATTTGGCACTTTCGACCATCAATTCCCCCCCGTTGTTATCTACAGATACCACAGCAAACAAACTGGGTTTGAACCGTGTAAATCACGTGTCTTTCTCTACATGGAGAGAGGAACCATTCGTACAGGATGTCTTCGAGGCAGTCTTAAGCCGGTTTAAAGATGTGCCCGATCTGGAGAAAGAGTTGGTCTGGAAAGCTCTGGAGGAGGCCTTTATCGAGTCTGCCCAGACTGGGGACATGCAGGAACCCTGGGAGTTGCTCCGAGCCTTGTACGATCTTGGGGGGAATGGAAAAACCAGCCGGGACCTATGTCACGCTCTTGGGATACCCAAGCTGGAAGATGGCGAATCTCCCGAGCCACAGATAAACTACGATATTGCCAACTACATGCAAGCTCATGGCTTTACGGCCGGCATTCACTTGTTGCAAGAGGATACGAGCTCAGCGGAAATTTCCGAGGCCCTAAAACTGTTAAGTCAGGACTTCGTGATGTTGTACCGGACGCCCCAGAGATTCGTTACCCGCCCGCTCGGGAACTACGCCAAGGCCGGGAATACTCAAGGGGCGCAATGGTGGGACGTATTGTCGCAATCTGTTTGGATCGAGCTGCTCAATCAGGAAGAAAGTAAAAACCTGGGAACGCTCAAGATTACCTGTACCAATGAGTTGTTCCGCCCTACTTTGACTAGCCAATTAGCAGTTGTGAAAAGTTCGCCCCAGTTCCTACTCAGAGTTGACGAAGAATTGCTGGGCGAGAAACTCTCCGTGTACCGAGCCTCAGGTCGGAAAACCCTTGAGCTGATTCAGACGATCACCATAAGTGATCTTGAAACTCACTGGAATGATAATTTGTGGCCCTGTGATCACGAACAGTACATTCGCTATGAATTCATCTGCAATAAGCAGGAAAAGCCTGCCACATTCAAACTAATATCACTGGAGTCCTACCTTCCTTCAGTGGTACTAAACTGCCGGTCAGCACAGAAATTAACTCCTTTTAAAAAGAAAAAGGTAGGCCGTGGAGCGAAGACCGCCAATCAGTACGAATGTGAATTGGTGAGCAACGGAACAGGCACCCAGACTATCGAGTTTTTTTTCCGTAATGCCGTGAGCTTGCCTGACAACATTTGCGGTCAGTTCGGGGAGGGGGTAAACGCTAGTGAAGCGGTTTGGCCACTTACAACTTCCGAAGTACAAGAGGGCCACGCATTAGCCGTTATTGACATAACCGAAGATTGTCAGGTCCGCTTCGAGATGAGCCTTCCTGAGCTAGATGGGCCGATCACCTATGTTCTGAATATTAGTGCTAACGAATTTACGGCCAAAGGAGCCTCCAGCGAGTTCGACAGGTTAGTCACCAACAACTGCACCCGCTCTGAAAACGTGGCGAAGACGGATGTCGAGCAATCCATGTTGACTCTCCTAGAGCAATGGATTTTAGAGAGTGAGGAGTCATACCAACCATTGGTTATTGGCCCCGGCTTTAAAGAGAGCTGGCATCAACCAGATTGGACCTCGCAGTCTCGTATTTCCAACCTTCAATTGTCCCTAGATCCGCGCCCAAGGACGGACGAGCTAGCGCCCCCTACCGGTTACCTGCAAGCCCGGAAACAAGCACGGGAGCTTCTAAAGAAACTTTGCGACGTTAAAGGATGCACAATCGAGGCACTCAGCCTAGGCCAGCTCATGCTGGATAAAGATAACCGCAACATTATCGAGCGCTACGTGAGCGAGTATGCAGACTGGCTATCAGCGCCTAATTCCCTCGCAGCTTGGGCCGATCTGATCACGGTTCACAAGGCTCAGCAACAAAGCCAGTTTCTAGAGTCCAAACCACTCGCTGTACTGCTGTCGCCCTTTCACCCGGTTCGGTTAGCCTGGCAATGCAATACCCAGCAACTCATGCAGGATTCGATTAATGCAGGTTTGCCCTGCCCAGTTGCAGGGATCATCGAGCCATACAGCTTTCCCGATTGCCTGGCTCTGAAGTGCAGAGATATGGACGGACGTTTTAATCCAGCAGGGTTCGTCGCTGTTAAGAGCTCGTCGGATTATTGGTCAGTTCTGTGGCGGGCTGATCTTATAGCCGAAGTGAGTAAAGGTAGTTATGAAGGGGTATTTGGCAACGATCTGGGGCTGAAGATCGAGGGAGTGGTAAATGGTTTCAATAGGCAGCAGGTGAAGCGCTCCTTAGACGAAATCCGCCACCTCTACCCCGCCAAGTCCACTCTCCGGATTTCCCTGCACAGCGACTCATCTGGTTACAGCTCATGCAATGATGGAATAGATGAGTGGTGCCTTGAAAATCTTGGCCCTGAAGCCGACGAGTGGTCTCCTGCCCAAGGTTTAACACTTCAGATCATAGATAAGAGACCTCGAGACGAGCAGCCTAGGCCTGCTGTGCTTGCCTCCCTAACGGAGCGCTCAGGCACTAAGATTAGGTGGTATACCCAGAGCAAAGGAGATCACGCTGAGCGGGATCTTTCCATTGTCGACCACCTGCAAACCATGGACCAAGAATTTCGCAAAGACGGCGTGCTCTCCCCTGTTGATCCTACATGCGTATCCCGCGTTAGCATCAAGAAAAACGCCGCTGCCCACAGACAGTACTTATCTCTATCCAGAGCTGGCCAATTCGTTACTGAATCAACTGGTGACGTATTGCAGGATAACCTGTCCCGAGCTCTGGGCTTGCTCGAATCAGCGTGTGTCAACGATGCCCAGTTTGACAGCCTAAGCTTCGCACCCAACTTACAAACTTTGAACAACTCACTGAGGGATACACGATACAGCGCAATCTCTTCTTCTGCCGTAGACGCAACCTGCTTCCACAGCCCAGGCAAAGACGCATACCTCTGGGACTTCGAACTACCCCGTTACGCGCCAGGTGCAGGGCAATCGAGTGGATTCTATTTGGTGGCAAAGCAGTCACCAACCATGGTCACGGCGGTAAGGAACGTACTGAAACAGCTCCCCGGCACAAGAAACGTCAGCGACGAACAAGTGGCTTCACTGCTTGACGAAGTTTCTCGGCGGGGGATCCCGACTCTAAAAAGGCTGACCAGCGGGGGCTCAGCCAGCCTGGGTGAAGTAGGTATGCTGATAGCTGCACGTTTGCTTCAGTCAGACTTCCAACGTGGTAGCGAAGGGAAGGGACTGGTTCCCGCAATTGGTAACCGCATGGTAAATCTCGTGATCCCGGCAGATGTGTTCCAGCCGCGTTTCGACGAGCTACGCAAAGCGCTAGGTGCGGAGACTAGAGAAAGGCCAGACTTGCTCATTTTAAGCATCGCCTTCGGCATAGATGCAGGAGACGAATTACTCGAACCGAATGCCCTTAAAATCACGCCAATCGAGGTGAAGGCCCGCTCCACCGAGATGACAGAAAGACAGCGTGACGAAGCGTTAACCCAGGCTAAATCGTTCGCCGGATTTCTCAATAGTTTGAAAGAGCGCGGGAAAGATTCTGCCCTTTGGGGAATTGCTTACCGTGACCTAATAGCCAGCTGGCTGGACTATGGCTTCCGCGTTTACGGTGAAACTGAAGTCGCTCAGGCAACTCCTCGCTGGGTTCAGTACCACCAGCAAACTATCGCCAGCTTGATGTCCAATAAGCTCGAGATTGAACTCGACCCTGAAGGACGCCTGATATCTATTGAGAACACTTCCAAGAGTCGAGTGGTGTGCACAGGGAAGAGTCCCCTAAAAAATACTGCTGTCCTCGGCTTAGAGTTAGCTGGGGCCCTGCTGGCTGGGAATCAGCCACAGGTGGTTGCTGACATGGTGAAGCAGGTAGGTAATTGGGGACTGCTGGCAGTCAGCAGTTTCACTGCGGAAGCAATAATCGACGAAAAATTCCAGTTTCTTGAAGATAAACAAGAAACCCAACAGTTAGCAGAAGAACCCTACGAACTTAGCGAGAGTTCGACCGAGCCAAACGAACCATTCTCGCAGTTAGGAGAAACACTTCATACAAGCAATGAGCCCGAAATTATCAATCCAAAAGCTGGATCTGGACTTCATTTTAAAATTGGCAACACAAGAGATCTAATTGGAAGCAAGGAAGTTATTTTCCACCCAGGCAACACTGAGCTAAACAATATCAACATAGGAGTAGTAGGCGATCTAGGGACGGGAAAAACCCAGCTACTAAAGTCATTGGTTTACCAGATGGTAAAACAACCAGAGCGAAACCGAGGAGTGGCTCCTAAGGTCTTGATTCTAGACTACAAGCGGGACTTCAGCGATATAGAAGATAGCTGCCAGTTCATTAACAAGGCTAAGGTTAAGATTGTATCTCCATACAAGATACCACTGAACTTATTCGCGACAGATGGGGACAATTCCAACCGGACGATGCTCGACAAAATCGGCTTCTTTCGGGACATCCTGCGCAAGATATTCTCAGTGAACGCGCCGGTTCAGGATAAAAATCTCAAGGAGGCTATCAAGACGGCTTACCAACGCTCGAGGGATGACGAAGATCGTGATCCTACTATTTACGACGTTTTCAAACACTACGAAGCGATCGTCGACAAGCCTGATTCCGTGACTGGAATAATTAGTGATATGGTGGATTACGAGATCTTTGAAGATGATCCGAAAAAAATCGTTAGTTTCGACGAGTTTTTCGAAGGGGTTGTGGCTATTGATTTGAAAGACCTCAGTGATGAGAAGCTGAAGAAGATGGTAGTTGTTATTTTCCTTAACCTCTATCTCGACTACATGCTGAAGGTAAAAAAGAAGCCTTTTCTGGGTACGAACCCACAAACACGCTTCATCGACTCCTACCTATTGGTAGATGAGGCCCACAACATCATGCCTTACGAGTTTGAGGTACTAACTAAACTCTTGGTACAAGGTCGAGCATTCGGAGTCGGCGTAATCCTTGCTTCCCAGTATTTCAGCCACTTCAAAACAACGCGGACAGATTACCTAGAACCGATCGGGAGCTGGTTTATCCACCAAGTACCAGGATTAACAGCGAGAGATCTGGACAAAATCGGCCTCCCGGCTGCCTCTGACAGCATGGTCAACCGCATATCAGGTCTGGAAAAATTCAACTCCCTTTGCAAGACACTTGATTGGAGTGGTGAGTTTATTGAGGAAATCCCCTTCTATATCCTTGACTAACTTGTAAGATTGAAGACCGCGAAAACTTATTAATTTCTTCCACCTCAGTTTCACGCCATGAAATCGCTTGAACCTGAGGTGCTATTTAGCTATGCGTAAGCCTTATAAAGCTTTCGACATTTCAGAAGACGTAGTTCGTGGTCAATTTTTCTACGAGCAGGTGTAGGATGGGAATTAAAACACTACTTATGAGCTCTCGAGCTGGAGGTCCGACATGACCGATTTCCTCTCCCCTAAAGATCGGTCTGAGAGGATGGCCCGAATCAAGGGAAATAACACCCGCCCAGAAATAGCATTGCGCAAAGTATTGCATAGCCTCGGGCTGCGCTTCCGCCTGAATGGTGGTGGTTTACCTGGTAAACCTGATCTAATTTTCCCCCGTTACAAGGCAGTAGTTTTCGTTCACGGATGCTTCTGGCATAGACATCTTAATTGCAGCATTGCGACAACACCGAAAAGTAATACAGCATTTTGGGTGGAGAAATTCGAAAAAAATGTCGCCCGAGACAATCGAGTGACATCTTCTCTACAGGCATTAAATTGGAAAGTATTCATCGTTTGGGAGTGCGAGGTAGGCTCTACCAAAAAAGCAAATGCCACCGGCAAGCGAATTGCGGATTTAATACGTCAGGAGTAGGAGAGCACTTATCATGAAAACAATGAAAATACCGTTAACCCTTCGCCCCCCGAACGACATATTTGTTTGCGAAAATTCATCAAACACAACTTATCAATCAATCCTCCCCACCCAAAACAATATTTTCCTTTAAAATTACAGCGTCTTTAAGCTTCTTACCGAATTCCTGTCTATCAACAGAATAGTGGGCACGGCGATGACAATTAGGACAAAGTGCAGCAACATTTGAAGGCAAATCTGGTCCTTCATCGGCAAGCCGAGTGAGATGATGTACTTCAAGAAATCCTCGTCCATCAGGACGAGCGAATGGAGCGACAAGCCCGCATGCCTCGCATATCCCGCTTGATCTAAGAGAGGCGTAGAGGTGAACCGCTGCACTCCTAAACCGATACTCTGCCATACTTGCCCGAGTCTCAATTTTTCTGGAGCCTAAAGAAGTGAGTCGATACTGCATCTCTCG
Organism: Pseudomonas sp. HMWF006; assembly: GCF_003061205.1. Taxonomy (NCBI): domain Bacteria; kingdom Pseudomonadati; phylum Pseudomonadota; class Gammaproteobacteria; order Pseudomonadales; family Pseudomonadaceae; genus Pseudomonas; species Pseudomonas sp. HMWF006. The sequence goes on along the minus strand of NZ_QAIU01000072.1, from coordinate 2,485 downwards.
CAACCCCCCGGATAAATCTAGATCCAGATCACTTTCATCACTGTAGTAACTATACCCCTCGTCACCAATAGGCAGTAGACGAAAACGCCATAGCTTATCACCTTGACGACCGCCATCATTCGGCACGAACTGCTCATATCCTGAGACATTAAACTGTCCACAATAGGAAAACAATTTCCCATAATTTCCTCGATCGGCCACTTCCCTCGCAGTTGGTTCTCTTGTAGTAAAGAGGAGAACTGAATACTTCCCAGAAGATAGCTTAGAGTTAGCGGCATTGCTCAGAGTTTGATCTCCCGTACGGCCCTGGCCAAAATACCACCAAGTACCGTCAGAAAGTCGCTCATCTGAATAACCAGCTTTCTTACCACCTCGCCCCCCTGATGTACAAATAAGACATCCTGGCTCGTCGCGCCCCCAAAGAACACCTGACTGCGCTTGTCTACTGCCAATAAACTCAAGGAGACGGCGTCTTTCGTACTCTTGACCAATTACAAAAGGAGACATTTTCACTCCAGTACTAGCATCCATTTGTATCAACATACGCGAAGATAGAACCGGACAACATAGAAAATATCAATACGCCACCATTGGAGTATTAACATCTCGCGAGAAACTAGAAAACTTCTGCAGTCCTCAGAGGGAATAGGGCTTAGGCAACGCCTGATTGTTCTTGCCTCGCAATCCGTTGCCGAACATTTTGACGCCCCACGCAAGAGGCGCATGTGCCCGGCACAGGGCATCTAGCGCGCCCCGCGAAGTCAGACATGGTATGCAATTAAATTTTCAGTGATCACCATCTCTGGCCTCTTAAGCGGGTCCTCTAAGCAGCTACAGCTTTGTCCCTACTCCAAATCTCTCAACGCCCAGATCATCGCATATTGAGATATTTAGTTGAGAGAAATGCGAATCCTTGCTCGCTGCGAGCGCGGAAACATCTTCGAAGCAAAGCTGATGGCTGTGAATCGCCCCGGGTTTCGTAGACACCTCCATGCCTTAAACTGAGACCAATCAGGAGGTGCCATGAGCAACCCACGTTATCCCGAAGAATTCAGAATCCAAGCGGTCAATCAAGTGACCGAAAAGAAGCTGCCTGTCGCTGATGTGGTGGCACGTCTTGGTGTGTCGACGCATAGCCTCTATGCCTGGATAAAGCGCTGCAGCAAACCTCAAGCAGAACGGCAGCAACACGATGATCAGCACGCTGAACTGCGTCGTCTGCGAGCCGAACTCAAGCGGGTCACCGAAGAGCGAGACATCTTAAAAAAGGCCGCCGCGTACTTTGCCAAGGAGTGCGGTTGAAGTACGTCTTAATCAAGCAGCGAGCGGGCGACTATTCGATTCGACGGCTTTGCCTGACGCTGAAAGTCCATCCCAGTGGTTATTAAGCTTGGTTGTCTGAACCTCAATCTGCACGCGCTAAAGACGATCAGCGATTACTGAGTTTGATCAGGCATGCGTGGCTGGAAAGCGGCGGCGTTTATGGCTATCGAAAAATCCATGACGATCTTCGCGAGATCGGTGAGGATTGTGGTCGGCGTCGTGTGGCGAGGCTGATGCGTCTTGAAGGTCTGCGCTCTCAGACAGGGTATCGACGCCGCCCTGGCACGTACGGCGGTAAGCCAGCGGTCGCTTCACCCAATTTACTGAAGCGCCAGTTCGATGTCGTAGAACCCAACAAAGTTTGGGTCACCGATATCACCTACATTCGCACGTATGAAGGCTGGCTGTATTTGGCGGTGGTGCTGGATCTGTTTTCTCGTCAGGTCGTCGGCTGGTCAATGAAGTCGCAGATGACCAGTGATTTGGCCATTGATGCGTTATTGATGGCGGTTTGGAGGCGAAAACCGAAACAGGAGGTGATGGTTCACTCCGACCAAGGTAGCCAGTACAGCAGCTCCGATTGGCGCAGTTTTTTGAAGGCGAACAATTTGGTTGCCAGTATGAGTCGCCGAGGCAACTGTCATGACAACGCCGTGGCCGAGAGTTTTTTCCAGCTTCTAAAGCGGGAACGGATCAAGCGGAAAATCTACACCACGCGGGAAGATGCTCGCAGTGATGTGTTTGATTACATCGAGATGTTCTACAACGCAAAACGCCGGCAGGGTTTCAACAATCAACTGTCACCGGTAGAGTTTGAAAAGCGTTACGCAATGAGCTTGCAAGGTGTCTAGAGAATCCGGGGCGATTCATCAAAAAAAACGCGGGCCATAAGCCGCGCTAACCTAAACCGATTAGCTATAGCAGGCGGGGTATTGGCAGATCCCAAGGTTAGAAAGGTATTTGATTGAGTCCTCCAGATCAGAGTGAACATCATCGGCTCGGTCGAACTCACCTCGGAGCATCACAAAGGGACACGGTATTCCAAAAAGTATTCAAAGAAAAAACAAAATCATAAAAAACCTTATAAATCGGTTAGTTATATATTCAGTTCAGATTACCCCGGCCACCAACTCTCAACGACAAAGCCCGCCTAGTGCGGGCT
>NZ_QAIU01000627.1:3473-13600 GCF_003061205.1 Pseudomonas sp. HMWF006 | reverse complement strand
GCTGCCGAACGGCTGGGCGCGGGCAATGCGCTGTTCGAAACCCTGCTGTTGTCGCCGAACGCGGCCTCGGCGCAACAGGCCTTCCAGCAACTGTCCGGCGAAATCCACCCGGCTATCGGCACGCTGCTGATCAACGACAGCCGTTACCTGCGTGAGGCAGTGGGCGAGCGTCTGCGCGAACGTGACCTGTTCAACGCCGGTGCACCGACCGATGACCGCAGCAACGCCTGGGTCAAGGTTCTGGGTTCGTGGGGCAAGAGCGATGGCGGGCATGACAATGCCGACTCCAACAGCTCTATCAGTGGCTTGCTGGCCGGTGTCGACGGCTTGATTGCTGAAGATACTCGCTTGGGTTTCGTTACCGGTTACAGCGACAGCTCGTTGAACATGGGCAGTGGCACGCATTCGTCGGCGTCGGTCGACAGCTACCACTTGGGTGCGTACCTGGGGCATCAGATCGACGCACTGCGCCTGACCGCCGGTGCGGCCTACAGCTGGCATCGCGTGGACGTGAAGCGTGAACTGCAGTTCGGTGGTGTCAGCGGCAGACAGAAAACCAAGCACGACGCCGCCACGACTCAGGTGTTCACTGAAGCGGCTTACGACCTGGGCCTGCAACCGATGAACCTGGAGCCGTTCGCCAATCTGTCGTACGTGCACCTGAACACCGAAAGCTTCACCGAAAAGGGTGACGCGGCGGCGCTCAAAGGCGGCGAAGACAACCGCGACGTGGTGCTCTCGACCCTGGGTGTGCGTGCCAAGCGCACGTTTGCCGTGTCGGACCAGCATCAGTTGGAACTGGGGGCGAGCCTTGGCTGGCAGCACAACCTGAGCAGCGTCGATGCGGACAGCCACCTGGCCTTCACCAATGGCAACAGCGCGTTCACCGTGCAGAGCGTGTCGATGGATCGTGATGCGGCGGTGGTGGGCGTGCGCGCCGGTCTTGCGCTCAATCGCGATGTGCGGGTGAACCTGGATTACAACGGGCTGATCGGTAACAACGAGAAGAACCACGGCGTGGGTCTGACCCTCGACTGGCAGTTCTAAGGCATGCCGGCAGTTCTTGCGAGAACTGCCGGTCTTGAAGGAAGAGAGGGCACAGCATGGGACTGTTCGATTACAAGAATGCTGATGGCAAAGCGTTGTACAGCGACGCCATCGCGCTGACGTTGTACGCCTACACACCGACCGGCAAACCGTTGCCCGCGACGGCCTGGGCCCCGGTGACCGCGACGGCGCTGGGCTATCAGGGCAAGGTTGGCGACAAGGGCACGTTCTTCGGCGAGAAGGACGGCTTTACCAGCGCCGAAGCCGAAGTGCTCGGCAAATACGACGCCTCCGGCAAACTGATCGGTATCGGTGTGGCCTTCCGTGGTACCGGCGGGCTGGACTACAGCGACACCTTCGGCGACATGAAAAACAATCTGCTGGCGGCGTTCGGGCCAGCGGATTATGCGAGCAACTACGCGAAAAACGCCTTCGACAACCTGCTCAAGGCCGTCGCTGCGTTTGCCATCGCCAATGGCATCGCTGCCAAGGACGTCTTGATCAGCGGCCACAGCCTCGGCGGGCTCGGGGTCAACAGCGTGGCCGAGTTGAGTGCGAACAATTGGGGCGGGTTCTTCAAGGACGCCAACTACATCGCATTTGCCTCGCCGACCCAGAGCAGCACCGGCAACAATGTATTGAACATCGGCTATGAGAACGACCCGGTGTTCCGCGTGCTTGATGGCACCACGTTCAGCAGCGCCTCGATGGGCAAGCACGACAAGCCGCATGATTCGACCACCGATAACATCGTCAACTTCAACGACCACTATGCGTCCACCGCACAGAACCTGGTGCCGTTCAGCATCATCAATCCGCTGAGCTGGTCGGCGCACAGTTCGCTGGGGTATGCCGATGGCTTGAATCGGGTGATCGACTCGAAGTTCTACAACCTCACCGACAAGGACTCGACGATCATCGTCTCCAACCTGGAGCAAGCATCCCGGGGCAAAACCTGGGTCGAGGACCTCGGGCGCAGCGGCGAGCCGCACACCGGCAGCACCTTCATCATCGGCACCGACAGCAACGACTGGCTCAAGGGCGGGGCGGGCAACGACTTCCTTGAAGGCCGTGCCGGCGATGACCGGTTCCGTGACGACGGTGGCTTCAACATCCTGCTCGGTGGCCAGGGCCACAACACCTTCGAATTGCAGAAACCGTTGCAGAACTTCAGCTTCGCCAACGACGGAGACGGCACGCTGTACGTGCGCGACGCCTACGGCGGCATTAGCATGACTCGCGACATCGGTGCGCTGGTGAGCAAGGAGGCGGGGTCGTGGTGGGGCAGCAAGGACATCACCTGGGGCGTCACGGCCAAGGGCTTGAGCAATGGCAACCAACTGACCCAGTACACCCATTCGCTCAACGGCGATGCGTACGGCAATGCGTTGCACGCGACCGCCGACGGTGACTGGCTGTTCGGCCTCGGTGGCGACGACAAACTGGTCAGCGACAAGGGCCACGTGACCTTCGTCGGCGGCGCCGGAAACGACGTGATGACGGCGGTGGGTGGCAACAACACCTTTCTGTTCAGCGGCGCGTTCGGCTTCGATGCCATCAATGGTTACCAGGGCAGCGACAAACTGGTGTTCATGGGCGTCGAAGGCGCGGGGCAGGGCTACGACTACAAGCAGCACGCGTCGCAGTCCGGGGCCGACACCGTGCTGAAGATTGGCGACTATGCCGTAACCCTGATCGGGGTGGGAGTGGCTAACCTGTCGGACTCGGCATTCGTTTTTGCCTAGTACTCCTTGCAGGAGCGAGCCTGCTCGCGATAGCGGTGTGTCAGTTTGCATTTATTAATCAGACACATCGCTATCGCCAGCAGCCTCACTCCTGCAGTTAAACGCTAAACGTAGTTTCTGAAATGCTCCGGGGCGTCCCCCAAGGGGCGCCCTGGCTGTGAGCTATCTCTGACAATTCCAACAAAAGAGAGGCAATAGCAATGGGTGTGTTTGACTACAAGAACTTCGGCACAGCCGATTCCAAGGCGCTGTTCAGCGACGCCATGGCGATCACGCTGTATTCCTACCACAACCTCGATAACGGCTTTGCCACGGGTTATCAGCACAACGGCTTCGGCCTTGGCCTGCCGGCCACGCTGGTCACGGCGTTGCTGGGGGGCACGGATTCCCAGGGGGTTATCCCCGGCATTCCGTGGAACCCCGACTCGGAAAAACTCGCCCTCGACGCCGTGAAGAAGGCCGGCTGGACGCCGATCACCGCGTCGCAACTGGGGTATGAAGGCAAGACCGACGCACGCGGCACCTTCTTCGGCGAGAAGGCCGGTTACGCTACCGCGCAGGTCGAAATCCTCGGCAAGTACGACGCCCAGGGCCATCTGACGGAAATCGGCATCGCCTTTCGCGGCACCAGCGGCCCGCGGGAAAACCTGATCCTCGACTCCATCGGCGATGTGATCAACGACCTGCTGGCGGCGTTCGGTCCCAAGGACTACGCCAGGAACTACGTCGGTGAAGCCTTCGGCAACCTGCTCAGTGATGTCGTGGCGTTCGCCAAGGCCAACGGCCTGACCGGCAAGGACGTGCTGGTCAGCGGCCACAGCCTCGGCGGGCTGGCAGTCAACAGCATGGCCGACCTGAGCGGTGGTAAATGGGGCGGGTTCTTCGCCGATTCCAACTACATCGCCTACGCCTCGCCGACCCAGAGCAGCACCGACAAGGTGCTCAACGTCGGTTACGAAAACGATCCGGTATTCCGCGCCCTCGACGGCTCGAACTTCACCGGCGCCTCGATCGGCGTGCACGACGCGCCGAAGGAATCGGCCACCGACAACATCGTCAGCTTCAACGATCACTACGCCTCGACCGCGTGGAATCTGCTGCCGTTCTCGATCCTCAACATCCCGACCTGGATCTCACACCTGCCGACTGCTTACGGCGACGGCATGAACCGGATCATCGAGTCGAAGTTCTACGACCTGACCAGCAAGGACTCGACGATCATCGTCGCCAACCTGTCGGACCCGGCGCGCACCAATACCTGGGTGCAGGACCTCAATCGCAATGCCGAAACCCACAAGGGCAGCACCTTTATCATCGGCAGCGACGCCAACGACCTGATCCAGGGCGGCAGTGGCAACGACTATCTGGAGGGCCGCGCCGGCAACGACACCTTCCGCGACAGTGGCGGCTACAACGTCATCCTCGGCGGCGCCGGCAACAACACCCTCGACTTGCAGAAATCGGTGAACACCTTCGACTTTGCCAACGACGGCGCCGGCAACCTGTACATCCGCGATGCCAAAGGCGGGATCAGCATCACCCGCGATATCGGCAGCATCGTCACCAAGGAGCCGGGCTTCCTCTGGGGGCTGTTCAAGGACGACGTGACCCACAGCGTTACCAGCAGCGGCTTGAAGGTCGGCAACAACCTCACCGAGTATGAGTCGAGCGTCAAAGGCACCAGCGGTGCGGACACGCTCAAGGCGCATGCTGGCGGTGACTGGCTGTTCGGGCTCGATGGCAACGATCATCTGGTGGGTGGCGCCGGTAATGACGTCTTCGTCGGTGGCGCCGGCAACGACCTGATGGAGTCGGGCGGCGGGGCGGACACGTTCCTGTTCAACGGGGCGTTCGGCCAGGACCGGGTGGTCGGGTTTACGTCCAACGACAAACTGGTGTTCCTGGGCGTGCAGGGGGTGTTGCCGACCGACGACTTGCGTGCCCATGCAGCGACAGTGGGGCAGGACACGGTGCTGACGTTTGGCAATGATTCGGTGACGCTGGTCGGGGTTGCGCTCAATAGCTTGAGTGCCGACGGTATCGTGATCGCCTGATATTGATTGGCAACACACAACCTGTGGCGAGGGCGCTGGCGCCCTCGCCACAATCGGGTGTTGGAAGTGACTCGATGGCCATTCTCTGACTCAAACCCTGTGCAAACAGGAAAAGCGGCCTAAAGCCAGCACGTGCACACACGTTCTATAGCTAGCTGCCATTGAGTACAGGAGATTCACACGTGAGAAGTTTCAAGGGGTCTATCGGTTTCGTCGGACTGGCGCTGTGTTCCGCCAATGTCTGGGCCGATCTGCCTCAAACCTCGATTCTGAGCCGTTACGGCATCAGCAGCGAGCAACTGCCGAGCCCGGCCAAGACCGAAGCGGTCGAGCCGGTCGAGGAGAAAAACCGTTTTCAGATCCAGCCCGAACAGCCCTTCGTGACCATTCGCCTGGGTGACGGCAAACCACCGCCGCAAACCACCGGCAATCCGAGCATTGACCGCATGGCCCAGCAGGACCTGGAGCGTTGCCAGCGCCTGCAAGGCGAATTGGTACGACGTGGCGGCAGCTACTTCAGTTGCGACAACAGCATCCCGGGCATGCCCGCTTTCGAATAACCCGAGACGCCTGTGCAGGCGCTGCCGAGGCGGCGATCTTGATCGTTCCCACGCACAGCGTGGGAACGAACGGCAGCAGGGTGTCAGTCTTCTTCGCGAACAGTGGCGACTTCATCGGCGCGCACTTTCACCTTGGCCCCGGAAATATCCTCGAATTCATAGAAACCGTCCTTGGTTTTGGTCTTCGGCATGTCCTTGGTCAAATACTGAGTGCCGTTCTGCAGGGTGACCACGGTCTGGGTCGAGCAACCGCCCAAAGCCAGCAAAGCCGCAACTGCCAGAGGAATGCCCAGCGTCTTGATTTTCATACCCACTTCTAGATCCTCGTTCCATGTGATACCGAGCAATGTCGGTCTTCTAACGCGGTTGGTGCTATCACGCGGGAAAAAGTTCGATGCGCCGGTCAAAAAATGCCACTGATCCTTTTCCGTTTGCACCGGACGGGGCAGAGCTGGTATCTGTACGCATAACCAGTACTCGCTCGCCATGGCCCTGAATTTCCGTGACTGCCAATCCCCTCGACGATCCGTTCTATTACCTCAACAACTTCCGGCAAGTGCTTGACTGGCTTGAGCTGCGTTATGCCGATGTGATGAGCGCAACCGAGCACGCCTTCATTCGCGACTTCAAGGCATTGCCCAAACCGTCGCAAGGTTTGCTGGTGCGCATGGTGATGCGCAAGGGCGTGCATTTTCGTGCCGGCAAACTCGCTTATGCCGAGATCGGTGACATCGCCGAGGCTGCGCAACCGTTGCTGGAGCATGGCTGGCTGGATGAACACGCCCCCTTGGCGCTGGCCGAGGTGTTCGAGGTGTTGCTCAAGGCCGAAATCCTGCAAGCGTTCGCCGCGTTCATCGAGCAACCCAAGGGCCGCAAGGACGACTGGCTGCCCGCACTCGCCGGGCTGTTCCCGGAAACCCGCCGCCTGTGCGACTGGGCACCGTTGCTCGCCGAGCGTCTGTTCAGCCTGACCATCATGGACCTGTGCGACCGCTTGCGCCTGATGTTCTTCGGCAACCTGTACCAGGACTGGTCGGAGTTCGTCCTCGCCGACCTCGGGATCTTCACCTACGAAAAAGTCGAGTTCTGCGCCGATTCCCGGGGCCTGCGCAGCCGCGAGGACGTTGACGCCTGCCTGTTTCTGCACACCTGCCAGCTGCGCTTCGAGGCCGGCGAACCGTTGGAGATCATTGTCGAGCAGGTCAGCGCCATGCATTTCGATAACCCGTGGCTGCAACGGCGGCGTGGCAAGGTGCTGTTCCAGATCGCCCAGTATTGCGAGCGCACCACCGAGTTTGCCCTGGCCCTGAACATCTACCGCGACTCTGCCTACCCGGGTGCGCGATTGCGCATGATCCGGGTGCTGGAGCGCTGCGGTGAATACGCCTTGGCCCTGGAACTCGCCACTGTGGCGGAGCAGGCCGTGGAGAGTGCTGCCGAACAACAAGGCCTGCAACGCATCGTGCCACGGCTGCGGCGCAAACTCGGTGGTCCGCCATTGAAACGCGTGGCGGCCAGACCGGTGGAGCGCCTGGATCTGCAGCTGCTGCGCAGCGATCCAGGGTTGTCGGTCGAGTACTACGTGCAGGCGCATCTGCACGACGACGATGGCCCGGTGCATTACGTGGAAAACAGTCTGATCAATTCGCTGTTCGGCCTGTTGTGCTGGCCGGCGATTTTTGCGCCGCTGCCGGGCGCGTTCTTTCACCCGTTCCAGCGCGGGCCGGTGGATCTGCTGAATGAAGACTTTCAGCAACGCCGCGCCGAACTGTTCCAGGCCTGTCTGGCTGAGCTCGACGATGGTCGCTATGCGCAGACCATTCGCGAACGATTTGTCGCCAAGTGGGGCATCCAGTCGCCATTCGTGTTTTGGGGCGCCTTGAATGAAGCCTTGCTGGAGCAGGCACTGGCCTGTCTGCCGGCCGAACACCTGAAACACTGGTTCAACCGGCTGCTGCTCGACATCAAGGCCAACCGTGCTGGCATGCCCGACCTGATCCAGTTCTGGCCGCAGCACAAAACTTACCGGATGATCGAAGTCAAAGGCCCCGGCGACCGCTTGCAGGATAACCAGCTGCGCTGGCTGGAGTTCTGCCATCAACACCAGATGCCGGTTGCCGTGTGTTACGTGCAATGGGCGGAGCAGAGCGCTTGAGCTACAGCATTGCCGTGCGCGCACTGTGCGAGTTCACCGCGAAATGCGGCGACCTCGACCTGCGTTTCACACCGTCCCCCACAGCGCTGGAAGGCATTGCCGGGCATCGCACCGTGGCTTCGCGGCGTAGCGAGCAGTATCAAAGTGAAGTCGCGCTGGAAGGCGAGTACCTGCAACTGAAGGTCAAGGGCAGGGCGGATGGCTACGACCCGGCGCAAAACTGCCTGGAAGAGGTCAAAACCTACCGTGGCGACCTGAGCAAGCAACCGGCCAATCATCGGCAATTGCACTGGGCGCAGGCCAAGGTTTACGGCTGGTTGATGTGCCGCAAGCTCGATGTGCAGCAGATCAACCTGGCGCTGGTGTATTTCGACATCGTCAGCGAGAAGGAAACCTGCCTGGTCGAAGCCTTCGACGCCAAGACCCTGCAGGACTTCTTCGAGCACCAATGCCGCTTGTTTCTGCATTGGGCCGAACAGGAAATGGCGCACCGTGATGCGCGTAATCGAGCGGCGCAGCACCTTAGCTTTCCCCATGCCGGTTTTCGCCCCGGCCAGCGGCACCTGGCCGAATCGGTGTTCAAGGCCGTCAGCACCGGTCGTTGTCTGATGGCCCAGGCGCCGACCGGGATCGGCAAGACCCTCGGCACCCTGTTCCCGATGCTCAAGGCGCTGGCGCCGCAGCAACTGGACAAGGTGTTCTTCCTGACCGCCAAGACCCCCGGGCGCAAACTGGCGCTGGACGCCAGTCAGGTGTTGTTCGATCAGACGCCGGCATTGCCCTTGCGGGTCCTGGAAATGGTCGCCCGGGACAAGGCCTGCGAACACCCGGACAAGGCCTGTCACGGTGAATCCTGTCCCCTGGCGCAAGGCTTCTACGATCGTTTGCCCGCCGCCCGCGAAGCGGCCAGTCGCATTAACCTGCTTGATCCGGCGGCCATGCGCGACGTCGCCGCGCAACACTCGGTCTGTCCGTATTACCTGAGCCAGGAAATGGCCCGCTGGGCCGACGTGGTGGTAGCCGACTACAACTATTATTTCGACTTCAGTGCTTTGCTGTTCGGGCTGGCCCAGCTCAATCAGTGGAAAGTCGCCGTCCTGGCAGACGAGGCGCACAACCTGGTGGAGCGCGGCCGGCAGATGTACAGCGCCAGTCTGGATCAGGGCACCTTCGGCAGCGTGCGCAAAACCGCCCCGCAGGCGCTGAAAAACGTCCTGCAACGGGTCAACCGCGAGTGGAACGCGTTGCATGCGCCGCAACTGGCGCCGTATCAGGCCTACGACAAGGCGCCGGAAAAACTGCTGCAAGCGATCTCGCTGTGCTGCGCGGCCATCGGCGATTACCTCAACGATCGCCCGCAAGGGCTCGACAGCGGTTTGCAGAATGTCTACTTCGACCTGCTGCAATTTGGCCGGGTCGCGGAGCTGTACGACGAGCATTATCTGTTCGACATCAGCAAGCGCGACCTCGATCGCAAGCGACCGCTGTCGCAACTGTGCCTGCGCAATGTGGTGCCGGCCGCGTTCATCGGCCCGCGCCTGAAAGCGGCGCGCAGCAGCGTATTGTTTTCCGCCACCCTCAGCCCGCGCCGCTATTACGCCGACCTGCTCGGGACACCCGCCGATACCGTGTGCATCGACGTAGAGTCGCCGTTCAGCGCCGAGCAGTTGCAGGTGCACATCGTCAGCCGCATCTCGACGCGCTTCAACCATCGCCAGGCTTCGCTGGCGCCCATCGTCGAGCTGATCGCTCGCCAGTTCAGCGAGCGGCCGGGCAACTATCTGGCGTTCTTCAGCAGCTTTGACTACTTGCAACAGGTCGCGCAGTTGCTGGCCGAACGGCACCCGCACATCACCTTGTGGCAGCAATCACGGGGCATGGCCGAAGGGCAGCGTCAGGCGTTCCTCGATCAGTTCACCGCCGACAGCCAGGGCGTCGGGTTTGCGGTGCTGGGCGGCGCCTTCGGGGAAGGCATCGACTTGCCCGGCGCCCGCCTGATCGGTGCGTTCATCGCCACCCTGGGGCTGGCGCAGCTCAACCCGGTCAATGAACAGATGAAGCAGCGCATGGCGGCGATTTTCGGCGCCGGCTACGACTACACCTACCTGTTTCCCGGCGTACAGAAAGTGGTGCAGGCCGCCGGTCGCGTGATCCGCACCCGCGAGGATCGCGGCGTGGTGATGCTGATCGACGATCGCTTTGCCGAGCATCGCATTCAGCAACTGCTGCCGCGCTGGTGGGCGATCGATAACGAGCCCGCCGCTTCCCAAATCGACGGATTCACGCATACTCCTGCTCATATCAGTGTGCGGTGAGTGGAATGAGCGATAACAGCAAGACCGGGGCGATGGAGGAGATGCGATTTCGGCTCCTGATCGATGCGGTGGTCGATTACGCGATCTACATGATCGACGCCGACGGCATCATCACCAGCTGGAACTCCGGCGCGAAACGCTTCAAGGGCTATGAAGAGGCGGAAATTCTCGGCGAGCACTTTTCAAGGTTCTACACCACGGACGATCGCGCTGCCGGATTGCCGCAGCGGGCGCTGGATACGGCGGTCCGC
>NZ_QAIU01000627.1:0-3463 GCF_003061205.1 Pseudomonas sp. HMWF006 | reverse complement strand
TCGCCAAGATCACCCGCGACCTGACTGATCGCAAAATGGCCGAGGAAACCCTCAAGCGAAGTGAGCAGCAGTTCCGCCTGCTGGTGCAAGGCGTTACCGACTACGCGATTTATATGCTCAGCCCGGAAGGCCGCGTCAGTAACTGGAATCAGGGTGCACAACGCATCAAGGGCTATACGCCGGAAGAAATCATCGGTGAGCATTTTTCGGTTTTCTACACCCCCGAAGACCGTGAACTCGGCGAACCGGCGCGGGCCCTGGACATTGCCACCCGCGAAGGCCGCTTCGAGAACAGGAGCTGGCGCGTACGCAAGGATGGCACGCAGTTTCTCGCGCACGTGGTAGTCGATGCGATTCGCGGGGAAACCGGGACGCTGCTGGGGTTTGCCAAGATCACCCGTGACGTGACGCAAGCCCATGAGGCGCAACTGGCCCTGGAAAAGACCCGCGAGGCGTTGTTCCAGGCGCAGAAGATGCAGGCCATCGGTCAGCTCAGCGGCGGCATCGCCCATGACTTCAACAACCTGCTGACGGTGATCCTGGGCAACCTGGAAATTCTGCAGAAACGCATCGGTGACGAACCGAAAATCAGCCGCTTGCTGGAGAACGCCACCCAGGGCGCCTTGCGCGGTGTGTCGCTGACCCAGCGCATGCTGGCGTTCGCACGCCGGCAGGAACTCAAGACCGAACCGGTCGATATTCCGCAACTGGTGCAAGGCATCACCGGGCTGTTACGCAGTTCCCTGGGGCCAGGAATTCACATCGAGACACGCTTTGCGCCGGATCTTTCGCCAGTGCTGGCAGACAGCAACCAGCTGGAACTGGCCGTGCTCAACCTGGCGACCAACGCCCGCGACGCCATGCCCGACGGTGGCACAGTGGTGATCAGTGCGCAGCCGGAAGTCGTGCTTGAACAGAGCTATTCGGCGCTGACACCGGGGCATTATGTGTGCCTGAGCCTGATCGACAGCGGCGAGGGCATGGACACAGAAACCCTGGCCCAGGCCAGGGATCCGTTTTTCACCACCAAGGGCTTGGGCAAGGGCACCGGCCTGGGCTTGTCGATGGTGCATGGCTTCATCGAGCAACTCGGTGGGCGCTTTGTCCTCAAGAGCGAAAAAGGCCACGGCACGGCGGCCGAACTCTGGTTGCCGGTGATCGGCGAGGGCGTGACGGCCAAACCCTCGCGGCTGCCGGTCGAACCGATCGCAGTTCCACGGCTCAGCGTACTGGTGGTGGACGACGATTCGCTGGTCTTGACCAGCACCAGCCTGTTACTCGAGGACCTGGGGCACCGGGTGATCAATGCCACGTCCGCCGCCAGGGCGCTGGCGCTGTTCGATGAGGGCGAAGTCATCGACCTGATGATCACCGACATGGCCATGCCGACCATGAGCGGCGCACAACTGGCCCATGCCGTGCGCCTGCTCAAACCCGACCTGCCGATCATCCTCGCCACCGGTTACGCCGAACGGCTCGAAGGCTTCGCCGCGCAACTGCCGCGTCTGCCCAAGCCGTTTACCCAGTTGAATCTGGTGGAAGTGATTGCCCAGGCAATGAAATGACCCGGCGGGCAATCCGGCTGAACTTGTCTGCAAACGCGCGCTTCTAAGCGTTTTCCCTACCCCGGAGCGTGCGTCTCTTGCCTCGCATATTGACCCAGCCGACCGCTGAAGAAACCCTGACCGAACATAATGCCAAGATGTTCGGTTCGCCCAAGGAGCGGCTGGATTTCTATCGCCGGGAGATCCAGTACGAAACCAGCATCCTCGCCAATCGCACCGACGCCTACCTGGCGGCGCAGTCGTTTCTGGTGATTGCCTTTGCCTCGTGCATGGCCAACCTCAACCCGGAATGGGGCAAGTTGTTCACCCTGGTGGTGCCGCCGTTTCTGGCGCTGCTCGGGCTGCTCAGTTCGCTCAATGCCTGGCCGGGCATTCGCGCCGCGTACGACATCATTGATCACTGGCACTTCAAGCAGAGTCATCTGTTGCACAGCGAGCCCTTAATGGGACTGGCATATGACGAGTCGCCGCTGTTCAGCGAAATGGAGTCGAGCCACAAGGGGTACCGCAAGTCGCTGCTGTTCTCGGTGCGCACCCCGTGGATCTTTGCCACGTTCTGGGTATTGCTGGGCAGTTATGCGGTGTTTATTCAGGTGACCAATCCGGGCGGTTGATCAGCAGGCAAAAAGCAGTCCGGCACTGATTGCCGGGCTGCTTTTTGGGGCGAGGGATCACTCGGCAATTTCAAGCTGGCGACGCAATCCCTGCGAGTTGTGCGGCGACATCGGGATCGGCGGGAAGTCTTCGTTGAGCACACACAAATGCTCGATCGCATCGGCAAACTTCAGGTCGGCTTTACGCCGTAACGCGCGATAGTGTTCAAACTGTTCCATATCCATCTCTCGGCTTTCCAGCAGTTCGTGAGCCGCGAGGTTCAGCGCCTGCGCCTCTTCGAACAATTGGCGATTGCGTTCCAGAGCCAGCGCTCTGCAAGCCTTGATTTGCGCAGGAGTCGAGCATTCTTTCATGACCGTAACCTTATTTTTCGGGATTCCTTTTCATAGGCGTTTCGCCGCAGGGGAACCGAACCTGCCAGGCCCCGCCGAGGGGCTCGGCGAGGGGTTAACGTTGTGACCGCCAAGCGTCGCGCAGAGATCCATTTTTTTTCGCAGGATTTTTAACCTTGCCATTCCGCGGGAGGAGCTACCGCAGGCTGCTCCTATAAAAGAGCTTTCTGGCGTCGTTCGTAGCGGGCAAGAATCGGCTGGGTGCTGACCCCGTGCAGCAAAATGCTCAGGGCCACCACAGACAACGTGAGGTCGGTACACAGCGTGGCGACAGCGTCGGTCAGGCCATGATTCAAGGCATAAAACAGGTAGAACAGGCTGCCGATACCGCGGATGCCGAACCAGCCAATCAACAGCCGTTGCCGCCCCAGCAACAGGCCACCCCACGGCATCAGTGCAACGCAGACCGGACGGATCAGGCAGAACAACACACCGCCGACCAGCAACGCGCGCCAATCCCAGTGCGCGATCAGCACCACGCCCAGCAGGGTGACCAGAAACACTTCCATGGCCCGTTCCACCAGACTGCCGAACGACAGCATATCGCCCATCATGATGCCGGCTGCGACCTGACTGCTTTCCAGCCGTTCGGTATCGCCGTGCATCGCATTTTGCGGCTCGACGTTCTGGTGGCCGACCACCGGTTGCACCAAGTGTTCGGCGGGCGGCTGGCTGGCGCCGGTGGATTTCACTTCAACCTGACGCAAGCCCAGGCCGGCCGCAAAGACCGACAGAAAGCCGTAGCCGCCGATGGCTTCGGCAACGACGTAAGCCAGGGCAATCAGCGACAACGCCAGATAGTCGTTGGGGCTCAGGGTGCTGTCGTCATTGTGGATGCGCAGCGACAGGGTCACACGGCCGATGCCGCGGCCCATCCAGTAACCGGTCAAC
>NZ_QAIU01000626.1:14939-16783 GCF_003061205.1 Pseudomonas sp. HMWF006 | reverse complement strand
GTATCGAGCGTGCGCGATCGCACCAAACCGGCGGTCGATGCCACCGAGAACTACATCGGCGGCCATCCGTGGCAGACCGTGGCCATCTCGGCCGGTTTCGGTCTGGTAGTCGGCTTGTTGCTGGGCCGCCGTTAAGCAACTGGCAGACAACGAAAGGCGAGCCTCAGGGCTCGCCTTTTTCTTGCGCGCAACGAAATTACTGTCCTGCCAGTTCGCGCAACTGCGCCAGCGTCTGCTGATCCAGCAGGATGCCTTCGGCCAGTGAACGGGCGCGCTGGGCGTGTCGACGATCACCGGGCAAACGCTTGAGCCCGACACCGTGCATCTGCCGCACCAACTCCTCGCTGCGCTCGGCAAAACTCTGCCCGGCCGCCTTGCTCGGGTCGATGACGATCAGCAATTGCCCGGTCCACGGGGTTTTCGCGCCGGGGTGCCCGGACCAGTCAAACTCGAAAGAAAAGTTGCCGCCCGTCAGCGCCGCCGCAAGCAGTTCCACCATCATCGACAGCGCCGAGCCCTTGTGCCCGCCAAACGGCAGCAGCGCGCCGCCTTCAAGAATCGCTTTGGGGTCCTGGGTCGGCTGGCCGAGGCTGTCCACACCCATGCCTGCCGGCAATCGTTCGCCCTTGCGCGCGGCGATCTGCACATCGCCATGGGCGATGGCGCTGGTGGCAAGGTCGAAGACAATCGGTGCGGCACCGGCGCGCGGCGCGGCAAAGGCGATCGGGTTAGTGCCGAACAGCGGGCGGTCGGCGCCGTGCGGCACCACGCAGGTCATGCTGTTGACCACACTCAGCGCGACCAGGCCTTCATCGGCAAAAGGTTCGACATCCGGCCACAGTGCGGCGAAGTGATGGGAGTTGCGAATCGCCAACACCGCGATCCCCGCCTGGCGCGCCTTCTCCACCAGCAATGACCGGGCGGCGGCCAGTGCTGGCTGGGCAAACCCGTTGCCGGCGTCGACCCGGACAAACCCGGAAGCCACGTCTTCCACCTGCGGCACGGCATGGCCATTGACCCAGCCGCTTTTCAGGGTCGAGACGTACCCGGGAATCCGGAAGACACCGTGGCTATGGGCACCATCGCGCTCGGCACTGGCGCAGTTGGCGGCCAGCACCCGGGCCACTTCGTCAGACGTGCCGTGGCGCAGGAAAATCGTTTCAAGCAGTTGCGTCAGCGCGTCGAGCGATACCGACGACGAGGCAGCAGAGGACACATGATCGTGTGGCGCAGACATCTGAAGCTCCAGAATGATTATTGGAGGGAACAACAGCGTATGGACAATTTGCCAGTCGATTAACCATGCCCGGGCTGCCGCCTGTCAACCCTCAATAACGCCGCGATCATCGCGAGCGTGCCCGCCGCGCACCCGCCTGACAGACATTTACCTGCAACGTGCAATAACTATCTACCACCTGTGAATCGCCCCCCCCTCCTAGTCTCGTGCCTCCTTCTGACGGCGCTCATCAGTGCGCCCCGCAAAGAGACTTGAAGATGCTCAATCCCGTCGCTGCGCTGTTATTTCCCGAAGCTCTGAAATACAAGGGGCTGAGGGCAGAACTCGGCAAGACCCACGGCCTGAACGACAAAGATTTCGACTGGTTGGCCCATGTCACGCTGGTGACCCAGGCACTGCGCAGCCAACAGTCGCCACCGATGCTGGCCCAAAGCGTTCAGATCAAGGCAGGCACCCTGCCCGCCCTGACATTGGCCGGGGTGTTCATCCTCAGTGCAACGCCGGACGACTGCGGTGCCATCCTCTATACCCCGTACGGCGGCATCAAGAAATACGACAGCCTCCCGGCCCTGCAGACAGCGTTGCGCAACCATCTGGAAAGCACGGA
>NZ_QAIU01000626.1:13571-14929 GCF_003061205.1 Pseudomonas sp. HMWF006 | reverse complement strand
CGTTTCTGGCCTTGGCCCAGCGCCGGCAGGTGACCGCACACAGTCGCCTGACGCTGAGCTACGAAACCATCGAAGGCGATATTTTTGCTCATCAGGGCGCCGCGATTCAGGCGGCCCAGCAACTGAACGCCGAAGCCATGCTCGATGAGTTGAAACAACTGCCGTCTCTGGCCTCGTTGCTGGAGAAGATTCTCGATGGCCGGCTCAGCCCGCACTTCCCCAACATTGAGCAGACGCTGTCACGCGTCAGCTTCTATAGCACTGTGCAGGCCGACGGCAGCGCCCCGGACAAGACCGGTAAACACTGGCACGACTCAATGAGTCTGAGTGAAGCGGTGCTGAGGCTGTATCACCGAGACTGGCCGGCGAACCGGTTGCACGAGTTCTCCAATCCGGGCCATGACCCTGCCAGCGGTGACCAGGCCACCTGGGAAGCCGCCCTCAAGGAAGTGGCGGGCAAACTGGTGATGTGGCTGTTTCGCGAAATGGAACGCTATTGGGATGGACCCTCCGCCGACGGTTCGCCGCGCCGCGTCTTTTTCGCCAAGGCCCTGACGGAACAGGCTCGGGCCGACCTGATGATCAAACGCGAAAGCGAAATCCTCACTGCCAGCCAGTTTGCCACCCTGCACCAGATGATCAGCCCGGCGAGCCTGCCGGGCGGCCGTCCGATCCTGGAAAACGTGCGTTTGTGGGAGTACGAACCCAATTACGTCGAACTGGCGGGCTCGCTGATGATCAGCCATGCCAACGCCTTTCTTTACACCCCGAGCATGGGCTTGCAGGTGCTCCAGGACTACAACGATCTGAAGGACACCGTGCACAGCAAGTTTCTCGCGCCCGGCCATGAAGACGAACTGTTCGGTCTGCTGAGCCTGGAAGAGCGCAAACGCTTCATTGGCTTCGGCAACCCGTATGTCAGCGGAGAAAGTCTCGCCGGCGAGACCTTCGCCGTGCTGTTCGAGGCGATCATTACCAAGCAACGCAAGAACATCGAATTCGCCTTACAGGTGTTCAGCCTCAGCGATGGCACCGTCGATATCCATGCACTGTTCGACAAGGCGCTGGATATTCGCTCGATGATCCATGAACGCTTGCTGGAACTGAACACCGGCGAACGCTGGTCCACCCGCCCGGCACTGCCCGGGGTTCAACAGGCGTCCGAGGTGCTGGCGGAAAAAACCCGCGAGCGGGTACGCACCCTTGCCAACCGCGAAGCCTTGCTCGCCGGCGCGTTCCGGGTTCAGCCCAGTGCCGTTGTGACCGAGCAGCGCCGGTACCTTGAAAATCTGCAACCACTGCTCGCCGACGGCTGGGTGGAAGGGATCACGGGGGAGGCGCAGTTGCGGGTGCTGAGT
>NZ_QAIU01000626.1:9701-13561 GCF_003061205.1 Pseudomonas sp. HMWF006 | reverse complement strand
GGCAATAGTCGATACGGTATTCACCACCGAGCACGCCAACCGCGATAACCGGGGCTCGCTCAACGGCTTCCGGCCAGATGCCTGGTCGCTGACCCTCGACAGTGCCTCAGGGCAGACGCAATTGCCGCTGGCACACTGCGTGATGCTGACCGAACGCGGCGGCCTCGATGCGGCACACTCGGGGCACGCCGTGTTGTGGACACCCGCGACGGGGCTTGAGGTTTTTGCCGACGTCGTCGATGCACGACGAGTGCTGAACCAGCGACTGAAAGACAGTGTGGGACGCCTTGCCCTCGTCGAAAATCTTGCTCCGAAAGATCGTCAGTTCCACCAGGACTACACCTTGGGTGCACTGCAACTGATCAAAGGCGATGTGTCCCGACATTCGATGCAATCGGCGATCGAGTATTTTCTTGCGCGCTGCGATCAGGCTCGCCAGCGCCTGCACGGCGACAGCCGCCTGGCATCGGTCCTGACGACGCTGAAAAAAACCGTGATCGACACCAACCTGCTGCGCACCCTTCAACTGGGCAAGGCCATTGACCAGCAGCAGTCGCTGCCTGCCTGGCTGGGCATGGCGTCACCACAGGATCAACAACGGCATCTGGAGCTGCTCGAGCAATGGCGCCACAGTGTCACCGATCACAAGGATTACCTCAGTGACCTCCCCGACCTTGCCAACTACGTAGACCGACGCTTGAAGACGCTGCTCGATCAACGCTTTCCCGGTAACCGGCTCGAGCCGAAACAGATCAAAATCACTCCCAACCTCGCCCTGGCAGGGCCCGCACGCCCGCTCAGCGAGTTTGCCCTGAACCATATCAACGTGGCTCAGGGCACCGGATTCAAGGTTGCCTCCACCACCACGCAGGCGTTACCCCAAGGCTTTGATCAAAACGCTGTGCGGCGCTTGCTGCTGTCGCTGGACATTTCCACCACCTACAGCCAACAGGTAGCGAAGACGCTCGCGCCCGGCAGTGACAGTGCCGAAGTGCGTCAACAGCGCTTCCTTCGGCAACTGCCCTGGCAATTGCTGCAACACGCCCATGGATTGAAACTGCAACAGCGATTGTCCGCCAAGGCATTCGACTACCTCTGTCAGGTGTTCGACATGCCCGACGGCGTTGCGCGCGCGACGGTCGAGGGTGCGCATGCGCTTGTCGCACCGTTGTCGCTGGCCAAGACGGCCGGAGTGACGGCCGTGGAAGTTCCGGGCCTGTACGTGATTGGACCGGGTAACGGAGATCAAGGCCCGTTGGTGCTTTATTCACTGTATGCCGACGAGGTGTTCCATGAGTTCGAGGAACCGCAGGGGCTGATCGCCGCCCTGAACAAACCGGGGGCCTTGCAGGACCTGCTGCTGCGCCGCTTGCCAACGGAGCAGCAGGCTGTGTTTCAACGGCTGCTGCAATCCAGCGTTGGCGAAACCAGTGAAATGGTCCACGTCGGGATCCCTGTTCAGGGCAACCTGCTGGCACGATTGTTCACTGACAACCTTGCGCTGTTGCAGCGCTTTCTCGGCTGTCAGTCCCTCCCTGCGGCGCAAGATGACTGGGAGGCTGCGAAGAATCTGTTCAGCAAGGGCATCCACCTGCTGTCCAGATTGTTGCCGGGCAAGTTGTCTTACGTGACGTTTCTCTGGCAAGCCTACAAAGACTTCAAGGATTCGGCCGAAGCCCTCCAGAACCACCACTGGAAACAGGCCTTGCAGGCGTTCATTGGCGGCGCCGTGCAGATGCTGAGTTTGAGTCGCGAGAGTCTGCAGGACGCCGAAGACGTGCCAGCCAGTGTCGGAGCGCCAGCCGTTGAAGACGCGACGTCGCCGTCCGCCGCGCAAGCACCGACATGGCATCACATGCGCACGACTTCCCCGCTGCGCACCGAGTTGCAGTCATTCGAAACCCACGCGGTGGCCCTCGCAGACCTCAAGCACAATCGCAGGACCGGGGTTTACGAAGACAGCATAAGCGGACACAGCTACGCCACCGTCGGAGGCAAAGTCTATGGTGTCGAACAACCCGGCGCCGTCTGGCAACTGGTCAACGGTGCCACGCCTGGCCCGTCGTTAAGAATGCACGGTACGCACCTGGTGATCGCTGCCGACCGGCATACCGCTCACTTCGGCAAAGTCGTCTCCAGACTGTACGAGCCCTACAGACTCGAGCGCGAACGTCGGGCGGTTCTGAACATCGAGGCCGTCGGGATGAAGGACATTCAGGCACAGCACCCACGAAAAGCTCAGGCTATCCAGCAGGCCGTCGACCTGGCGCGGTTCTACGCCTTCAACAGTTTGCACAATCTGGCGCTCTTGAAAAACAATGCCCCGAGTCTTCGACTGGAGGCGTTCTTTAGAGATTTTTTTGGTGTGCAGCAAGTGGATACCGGGCTGTTGAAAAAAATCCACAATGCAATCGTGCCCATTTGCAACGCACTGGTGGACCCGGATGACGACCTGATGAACACCGACCGCTTCGTCGTCGGTTCGAACACCGCCTACTCATCAATCATTGCATTCGTGCTCAATAACGATCAGCGCAAACGGGTGCACTTCACCGAACACTTCTTCAACCCGGCTCTGGATCGCTACAACGCGGTAATGACTCAGCCTTTCGATGTCGATGCTCACGCTCAGGCGGCGACATTGATTCACGAGTTCGCCCATCAGTTCTGCAAGGCTGAAGACATTGCCTCGCTGGAGTCGCGCCGACCGTTTGCCGATCTGATTTCGACCGTCACGCTGCTGGGACTGTCGATGCGACACGATCTGCAATCCTTCCAGCGTCGGGCGCTTTCATTGGCCACACCCAGGGACGAACTGTTTTCACACTGGAGCAGAACAAGAAACACCTATGTGAACCTGGATCAGGTCCCTGGCGGCAAAGACTTGAGCAAAATCATTCTCGATCTGACCTCGAGCCCGACGCTTGACGAGGCACGCACGGCGTTTCTTGATCAGGGTTCATCGGACATACGCATCGACGTGATTTTGCGCAATGCCGATTCGATCGCCCACCTGATTTGCGAAATGGGTCGCCAGCTCGATCCGCCGCCGGCGATCACGCCCTGATTGCGCAAAAAAAAACGCAGGTTTAACAACCTGCGCTTCCATTGGCGGCGTAGGGAATCAATCCTTCTGATCCCGCAGCACATTGCCAGAGGCACCGTCGATGCGGAACTCGTAGACGGCCCCATCGGCCTTGCGCCCCTCGCCCTTCCAGTAACCGTCGTTGTCGGCTTCGATCTCGTAGACCTCGACATAACCGGCCTTGGTCTTGACGATTTCAATGGCTTTTTCGATGGTCACCCAGCCTGCGCCCGGTCTGTCCGCCATCGCGGCACCCGCAGTAAGCAACGTGGCAGCAGCAATCACTGCGGCGAAAGTGTTCTTGATCATTTTTTCACTCCATTTATGGCTAAGTCTTCCAATGTGTCCCGCTTTTTGGGCGCCGGAGCGAAAAATAAGTTCCACTTTGATGGGTAGTTGCCATAACGCAGGTTCTCGGCAACTTCCGGTCAAGGTTAGAATGTGCGAAATCAGGACGAGTCAATGACCCAAGACACTCTCTCGGAAACCGAATACGATGCGATCACCGATGCCGCCGCGCAGTGGTGCATGCGTCTGCACGCGGCCGACTGCACGGACCAGGAGCGTCGCGCCTTCGAACAATGGCGTGATGCGCATCCCCTGCACGCGTTCGAGTACGAGGCGATGCTGGAAATCTGGGAAGTCGCCGAGCACCTGCCGCGCCCCGAGACTGCCGTGGATGTTGCGCCTCGCCAGCCGCCGCGGTCATGGCGGCAATACGCGGTCGTCGCCGGTCTCTGCACCCTGGCTCTGCCGCTGGCGGCTTATGCCGGCT
>NZ_QAIU01000626.1:9188-9691 GCF_003061205.1 Pseudomonas sp. HMWF006 | reverse complement strand
ACCCTGAGCGATGGCAGCCAGCTAGAACTGAACCTGAACACCGAATTGACCTTCAGCAACTACAAGGACGAACGGCGCGTCACCCTGAAAAAAGGTGAAGCGTTTTTTTCCGTCAGTCATGACACGCAGCACCCGTTTGTCGTTCGCGCAGGCGAAGGCAGGATTCGGGTAACAGGCACGCGTTTCAATGTCTGGATGTATCAAGACCAGGTGCGGGTCAACCTGATCGAGGGCTCGGTGCTGGTGAGCAGCAATACCGCACTGCCAGGCGATGGCTTGCGCCTTGGGCCGTCAATGCAGGCACGTTACAAACACGGCGACTACATGCCACAGATCAGCCAGACCTACCCCAACGACACCGCGCTGGCCTGGCGCAGCGGCAAACTGGTGCTGGACAACCTGACGCTCAATGAAGCCCTGCCGCTGATCAACCGCTACCTCAACACGCCTTTGATGCTGGCCGACAGCAACACCGGGCTGATTCGGGTGGGCGGCATTTACAA
>NZ_QAIU01000626.1:7299-9149 GCF_003061205.1 Pseudomonas sp. HMWF006 | reverse complement strand
CCGCCAAAAAACTGAAGGCCGCAGTTCCGTGGAAGGCGGCCTTCAAGTCTGACGCAACAACGACAGCCGTTACCGGGCTGCTACCTCCCCGCCTTTGTCTGCCGCCTCACTGACGTTCTGCACCTGATACTGCGGATCAGCCTTGATCTGCTGTTCGGTAAACGGCAGCACGCTCCATTGCTTCTTCGAAAACGCTTCGGTCTGATCACGGGAATACTTCGACGCCGGGTCGCTGGACAGCGAGAACGCCAACAATCCCTGGGCGTGCGGGCCCTTCTCGTCGAACGTCACCACTTGCAGATAGCTGGTGCCGCTGACCACTTCCAGCTTGCCGTCTTCCCGGGGCACGCTCTGGATCGCGTTGTAGATGCCCAGGGTTCCCGGCCCGCCATGGATCGGCGTCTGGTGCCCGCCACTGCTGACCACCTGGATATCCCCCCAGCGCGTATCCGGTTTGAGGCCCATTTTGTTGGTCATCACCACCGATGCCAGCATCGCTTCACGCAGTGCCTTGGCCACCGCTGGCTGCTCGACAGCCAATCCGCGCGGCGTGTGGCGGGCATCCTTCGGATCAAACGCCACGCGCCAGATATCGGAGGATTTCTGCAGCGTTTGCATAATGTTCTGAAAGTGCACCAGGCCCAGGCGCGAATCCAGATTGGCTCGCCCGTTCCAGGCCTTGAGGCTGGCGCACAGCGGTTGCAACGCTTGCGCATCGGCACCGAGGTCGCCGGCACAGAACCTCAGCAAATCCGGCAGCACCTGGGTCGCCAGATACACCTGATCGTCCATCACCATGTGCTGCAAATCCTTCACCCCCAACGGCCCTTGTTGACCCGGATTGCCCAAGCGCGCCAGGGCATAGCGTGAACGCCAGCCCAGCGGTTGCCCTTCCTGGCTGATCAGTGGCGAGAACCCCGTCAGCGGTTGCGCCGGGTTGGCCAGCCAGGCGGAGTCGTTGGAGTGCTGCACAAAATCCTTGCGCAACAGTTGTGGCAGTTGGCTGGCGGCATAAATACCCTTCTGCGCTGCGTTCGGATCAATGTCCCAGGCACACGCGCTGTGGCTGCCATCGAGCACGATCATTTGCGTACCCATGCGCGGATCGCTGCACCTGGCCAGTTTCTCGGCGTTGACGTTCGGCACCACCGACAGGTTCATGTATAGCGTCTGCCCCTTGTCATCCACGGCCAGCGTATTGACCCAGGGAATGCCCTGAATCTTGTGCACCGACGCTTGCAGTTGCTCAAGACTGGTCGCCTGATTCATCGTGTACCACTGATTCAGCACGCGATCGTTTTCGAGGTTGGCATCGCGCAGGCTGTAGGCGTACTGATGGTCCCAGTCGAGCTTGCCCGGCCATTGCACAATCGGTCCAAACTGCGAACTGTAGAGGTCACGTGTCACAGCGGAAACCTGGCCGTCGGCCTGTTTGACCTGAACAGTCACGGTTTGCTTGCTCATCGGCAGCGATTGGCCATCGAGCAGGTAGCGCGTCGGATCTTTCGGGTCGAGTTGCAGGCGATACAGGGTGAAGTGCTTCGACGAGTCGACGGTATGGGTCCAGGCAAGGTGCTGGTTGAAACCGATGTTGATCATCGGCAGCCCCGGCAAGGCGGCGCCCATCACGTCGAGCTTGCCGGGGATGGTCAGGTGCATCTGATAGAAGCGCATGCCGCCGACCCAAGGGAAATGCGGATTGGCCAGCAGCATTCCGCGGCCATTGAACGAGCGCTCGCTGCCCACCGCCACGGCGTTACTGCCGCGATCCAGGGCAAAACGCTGCTGGCGGGCATCGGCCAGTTGATAAGCCCGTGAGTCGTGGTTGATGGCGGCAGTCGCTTGCGGCG
>NZ_QAIU01000626.1:4818-7289 GCF_003061205.1 Pseudomonas sp. HMWF006 | reverse complement strand
GCCTGACCACATCCTGCGCTGCGATGTCACGTACCCATTCACCCTGACATTGCTGCGGCAGGCCCTGCTGCCGGCGTTCGGCCAGATAGCGGTTGTAACCGGCGGCGTAGCCTTCGACCAGGTCACGCACCGGGGTCGGCTGAGCCTGCCAGAAAGCCTGCACCGCCTCCGGCGTATTGAGCCAGGTAAAGAACATATCGCTGACACGGTTCTCGCGCTGTTCGACGGTCAACTGCTCAGGGCCGAAATAGCGCGAACGCTCACCGTTGACCGTGACGACTTCGTTGGCCAGCAGGCACAGGTTGTCTTGCGCGTAGGCATAGCCAATGCCGAAACCGAGGCCGCGTTCGTTTTCGGCGCGGATGTGCGGCACGCCAAATCCGGTGCGCCGAATATCGGCACTGGCCGCAGTGGCCGGGCTGAACGCATGGGCCGACACGCTCAGCCCGAGAAACATACCGGCGACGGTGAGTTGCAAGCTTCTGGCAACAAACTTCGAGTCAAAGCACAACCCGTCCCGTGATTCCGAATGTTCAACTTGCCGCTTGCAGCTCGAAGCTTGCAGCTGCTTCCGTCCGGTTAACTGCCTGGAAATAATCACGCTCGCTCCTGATCGAAATGCCGAAGAGCGGATCACGCCAACCGTGGGAAACGACACAGGCTACGCTCCGCTCTGAAAACACCCACGCGTCCACGCGCAATGAGCCTGAGCAAGAAACGAAGCCGGAGAAAAAAATTTAGCCCGCGTGACAGCGGATATAGGCCGTGATTACAAGGAAAGAACGAATTTCCGACAAATTTTCCACATTTTTTCTTTCATGATTTGTCGTGCTGATACGTCTTGTTTAGAGAACGCCCCAATAACCCTCCCGATCAGACTCTGAAAGGAGCCATCGCATGTACAACTCGCAACTACCAACGGACGGTAGCCAGGCGCAACAAGGAGCCTCCATGAGCCCCCACGCGAGCGATTTCGGGCCACGTGTCGACCGTCACGGTAACGAGCGAATCCGCCTGCTGCTGAAAAGTTTCGGGCTGCGCACCAGTCTGATTCGCCTCAAAGTCCTCGACGCCCTGCTGGTCGCCGCGCAGACCGATCGTCGTCTGGGCGTGCGCGGGGTCCATACCCAATTGCTGGATCTGGATATTCCGCTGTCCTTCCTCAGTGTGCGCGAAGTCCTCAAGCGCCTGTGCGCTGAAGGCGTGATTACCTTCAACGCCGACAAGAGTTACAGCCTGCATCCACAGGCTGCAGCCGTCCTCAACAACGATTGAAAGGCGCGGCGATCGCCGTCAAGGCTTGACCTTGCGGCGCATCACACCATTGATCACCACCACAACCACCGCCACGCCGATGGCGATGTACTGGAATGTCTTTTCGTCGATCTTCCCGGCGTTCTGCAGCCAGGACAGGCCAAGCATGATCACCAGCACAGACACGGCGATCAGAATCGAATATATCAAGCGTTGCTTCTGGGTCATTGCGGTTTCCTGAACCTTTGGAATGTATCCGGTTTGTATCCGTTTGCATGCCATGCGCTTACCCTTTTACGGGGATGCGCCGCGACATTCGGGGTCTCATGTTACAGCCGATGAAGAGTTTTGGCTTCATGACGGCGTAACCATGAGGATTTCTGAAATGCTGCGTCGAATCACCTGGCTGATTCCCGTTCTTGCCTTGCTGACCCTGAGTGGCTGCATCATCTTCCCCCACGGCGGCTGGCACGATGACCATCACCGTTATTACCAGGGCGGCCCTGGCTATTATCAACATCGTTAAGTGAAGAACTTCTGTATATCCCGAGTCCAATTATTTCCCGCTATTCAATGCGCTTACGCAATGTAGGCGCATTTTGCGTAAAGTATCTGCAAAACCAGTAGGACGATTCGCCATCAACTGTAATACCTCCTCCAAAAGTAAAAATACGCAAACTATAGATATATACCGTCACACCAAATCCATATAAACCCACATAGCCGCCCCTTACTCTCTGCACTCTTGCTGTTTAACTTGATGAACCAGAAAGCATATGCAGAGAATTTTGATAAACATCCCTCCCACACGAGCGCTCGGATTCTGTCTGGCACTGACCTTGTTTGAACTGACCACTTACATGGCCAGTGACATGATCATGCCGGCCATGTTGAAGGTCATCCATACGTTTAATGCCGATAGCCGTCATGTTCCCTATGCGTTCAATCTGTATTTGCTCGGCGGTGTCTGCCTGCAAGGGCTGATTGGCCCCTTGTCCGATCAACTGGGGCGGCGGCGCATGTTACTGGCCGGTTGTGCGCTGTTCAGCGCGGCCTGCGCGGCGGCGTTCGCTGCCGGCAGCATAGAAGCGTTCAACCTGCTGCGGCTGGTGCAAGGCATGAGCCTGGGTTTTGTCGTCGCCGTCAGTTACCCCGCCCTTCAGGAAGTCTTCTGCGAGGCCGACGCCGTACGCCTGATGGCCTTGCTCGGCAACGTC
>NZ_QAIU01000626.1:0-4808 GCF_003061205.1 Pseudomonas sp. HMWF006 | reverse complement strand
CTGCTATTGGAATGGCTCGACTGGCGCGAACTGTTTCTGATGCTTGGCCTGGTCGCCGCGCTGGCCTGGCTCGGGTTGTATGCCTTCATGCCGGAAACCGTGGGGGCGCTGCGCCGTGACGGTAAACGCCTGGCAAGCATTCCTTTCTCCTGGCGCCATACCCGGCAGCGTTATCAGGCATTGCTGGGCAACCACCGCTTTCTCGCCGCCAGCCTCGCCCTGGGCCTGATGAGCCTGCCACTGATTGCCTGGATCGGCCTTGCACCGGTGTTGTTGATGCAGCAGCAAGGCCTGACGCCCCTGGCGTACGGACTATGGCAAATCCCGGTTTTCGCGGCGGTCATCGTCGGCAATCTGTTGCTTGACCGGCTGTTGCTCACCCAGCCGCTGCCGCGCCTGGTCAGCCTGGCGCTGTGGCCTTTTTGTCTCGGTCTGGGCGCGCTGATCGTATGCAGCCAGCTCGGTGCCGGGTTGCAAGCCTTCGTCGCCAGTCTCGCGCTGTATGCGGTGGGCCTGGGCATGAGCAATGCGGCGCTGTATCGGCTGGCCCTGTTCTGCAGCGAGGACAGCAAAGGCCTGGTCTCGGCGCTGATCGGCATGCTTTCCATTACCGTGATGGGCGCCGGCGGCGCGCTGATTGCCGCGTCTGGCGGGGGTAACAGCTTGTCACTGTTTGCCCTTTGGGCGGCCGGCGGCGGCCTGCTGGCCCTGCCCCTGCTGCTGGGCTTCCTCTCCAACAACACGTCCCACTCCGCATCAACTCCATAAGGCTCGAACATGACCGGTTTACCTCTCAGCGATGCGCTTTGCGCGTCAGCGGCGCCCTATTGCCCGAATTCCGTGCCATCGGGTCTCTTCGAACACGCCATGGCCGAAATCAGCCGGTTTCACAGCGAGCAGACCCCCGGTTACACGCGTTGGTTGAACGCTAACGGGCTGCAGATCAACGACCTGGACAACCTTGAGGACTGGTCGCGCCTGCCACCGATCTTCGCCAGTTTTTTCAAACGACAATTGCTGCTCAGCTCCACCGGCGAAACGGCCCTGGAACTCACCTCCTCCGGCACCAGCGGCGAAAAAAGCCGCATGCGTTACGACGAGCGCAGCCTTACCGCTGCCCAGTTCATGGTTGCGCGCATTTTTCATCATTACCACTGGCACACGCCCGACACGCCATGCAATTACCTGATCCTGGGTTACGAACCGGAAGAGCGCATCGCCCTCGGCACCTCTTACACCGACCAGTTCCTGTGCAGTTTCGCCCCGGTCAATCGCGTGTGTTACGCCCTGCGACGCACCGGCAACGGACATCAATTCGATCTGTTCGGCGTCATCGCTGCCCTGCAAGCCTTTGCAGAAGAAGGCTTGCCGGTAAGGATTTTCGGCTTCCCGGCGTTCCTCTGGCAGACCCTGCAACAGATGCAGGCCACCGCTGTCGCCGACCTGCGCCTGCCGGCCCGCTCGCTGGCGTTTTTCGGCGGTGGCTGGAAAACCCGGGCGGCACAGGAAATTCCACGGGCGCAGTTGTATGCGCAGATTCACCGACAACTGGGGATCGACCTGGCGAATTGTCGCGACGGCTACGGCGCAGTCGAGCATGCCGTGCCCTATATCGAATGCGCTCACCACCGCTTCCATGTGCCGGTCTATTCGCGGGTCTACGTGCGCAATCCCGCAGATTTTTGCGTCTTGCCCTACGGCGAACGTGGACTGCTGGGCTTCGTTTCGCCCTACATCTCCTCCAGCCCCGCCCACGCCGTGGTGATGAGCGATCTCGCCACTCTGCATCCGGGCTCCAGCTGTGGCTGCGGGCTTTCCACCGACTGGTTTGAATTACATGGCCGCGCCGGCACCACGGCCAGCAGAAGCTGTGCCATGGCCGCGGCCGAATTGTTAGGGAGTCATTGAAATGTATTTACTTGACGGACACCTGTGCACACCCGACAGCCTCGATCAGGCGCTGGCGTCACTGCTTGAAAACCTGCCGCGACAACTGAGTGCCCCCCTGGCAAGTGCCACGATCATCTACGCGGCGCAACGGTTTGCCGAACAACTGCGCGACACCGATCTGCCGCTCGATGCCGAGCAACGCCAGGGGTTGATCGAGTTCTGCCAAGCTGAAGCGCTGTGCGGCAAACTCGAGCGCGAACTCGGTATGCAGCCGCACTCGCTGCACCGCTTCGACTACCGGCTACCGCGTTTCGAACGCTGGAGCCCCTTGGGCCTGGTGGTGCACATCACCCCGGGCAATGCGCCGTTGCTGGCATTTTGCGCAGTGATCGAAGGCCTGCTCGCGGGGAACGTCAACTGGCTGCGCCCGAGCAGCAGCGATCAAGGGCTGACCGCACGCCTGCTCCACGCCTTGCTGCAATGCGATCCGAGCGGGCAGCTCGCCAGTTACGTGGCCGTGCTGCCGGTGACCACCGCGCAAATCGGCGCACTGTGCCGACACGCCAATGGCGTCGCGGCCTGGGGCGGCGAATCGGCGTTGCAAGCCATACGACAGCAGCTCCCGCTCGGTTGTCGCTGGATCGATTGGGGTCACCGCATCAGCTTTGTCTACCTGACCGCCAGCGCCGCTTCCGCGCAGGCACTGGAGGCCGTGGCCGACGAAGTCTGCCGACTCGATCAGCAAGCCTGTTCCAGTCCGCAATGGCTGTTGGTCGACAGCGACGATCCGGCAGTCCTGCGTGACATCGGTGCCCGCCTCGCCCAGGCCTTCACACGCCGCGCCGAACACTGGCCAGCCCTGGTGCCGACCGTGCAGGAAGCGGCGCAAATCACCACGCACGTACAGATGGAGCGGCTGGGGCAAAGCTTTGCCGGCAAGACCGGGCAGATCTGGAGCGGCCCCGGCTGGCGGGTGATCTGGAGCCATGATCGTCAACTCGGCCCGTCCCCGTTGTTTCGCAGTGTGCTGCTCAAGCCCGTGCCGCGCTCGCTGCTCGGCACGACCCTGCTGACCTGGCGCAACGTCTTGCAAAGCTGTGCAGTGGTCTGTGAGGACGCCGAGATCGCCGAACTGGCGCAGACATTGATCAGCGCCGGCGTGACCCGCATTGCCCCGGTCGCGGCGATTCACGACGGTTATGCCGGCGAGCCCCACGATGGTGTCTACGCGTTGCAGCGCCTGAGCCGTCGTGTGTCGGTCAGCCTGTCGCAGACTGCGCTGTCCGCGCAGGCCAGCCTTGATTGCCAACCCGCGCCGGCGCTGCAAGGCGCGCAGCCCATCATGACTAAAGAGGCGTTTGCCGCCCAACCGATCAACCCGAAGGCGCAGCTGTTGTTCCGCTCGGGCGGCACCAGCGGCACCCCGGCGCTGGCGGGTTTCAGCTATCGCGATTTTCAACGACAAATGCGCGCGACCGCTGACGGACTGTTCGCCGCCGGTCTTGATCCGGTGCACGACCGGGTGATGAACCTGTTCTTCAGTGGCGCAATGTACGGCGGCTTCTTCAGCTTTGCCAAAGTCCTCGAACTGTTGCAGGTCACGCACCTGCCGATGGGTGCGCCTGGCGATGATGATTACCGGGACATTGCGCAACTGATCATCGCGCAGCGGGTGACGGTGTTGATCGGCATGCCGAGCACGGTACACCGGCTGTTCCTCAATGAAGGCCAGCATCTGCGGGCCTACGGCGGGATCACCAAAGTGTTTCTCGGCGGTGAGCACCTGAGCAGGCAAACCCGTGAACTGCTGCAAGACTGCGGCGTTTCGAATGTGCGCTCGGCGGTGTACGGCAGCGTGGATGCCGGGCCACTCGGCCACGCCTGCGCGGCCAGCGCCGACGGCGTGTTTCATTTGATGAGCGATATCCAGCAACTGGAAATCGTTGAGTTTGCGCAAGACGTTCCGGTGACGGGCAACGAGACCGGCCGATTGGTGTTCACCTCGCACGGCCGCGAAGGTCATTCCATCACGCGCTATGACATCGGTGACAGCGGACGCTGGCTCGACGGGGCGTGCGCGTGCGGCCTGAGATCGCCACGCTTCGAATTGTTGCAACGTCACGGCAAGCTGATACGCATTGGGAGCGATTTCATTTCCCTGAGCGAATTGACGCAGCGTCTGCAGGTGCCTTTTCAATTAGTCCTCGACCACGCCCCCGACGGCAGGGATCGCCTGCAGTTGCGCAGCGAACTGACGTCGTCGGAAGTACTTGCGCGGCTCGCGGACTATTCAACTTTAACGACCCTTATCCAGAGCGGTTTGTTAGTGATGGAAGTTGAAGTCTGTGTACCCGGAAAGTTCACCCGTAACGCCCACAGTGGCAAAACCGCCGCGGTGATTGATGCGCGCCGTTAGTTCTTATTCACCTGTACACCTGAACTAAAACCAGACAACTTCAGAGCAATAACCGTGAAAACTACTGACCAACTACGCGAACTGATCAAGTTCGCGCGCCAGTGTTCGCCGTTTTACCGCAAACATCTGGCGGCTATCAGCGCATCCGATGACTCGCTGGATAACGTACCCGTGGTGGATCCACTGCAATACTGGCGCGAAAGCCAGAGGCTCGACCATTGGCCCGTCCTGACCGGCCCCATGGCATCCGCGCTGGTGTTCAAGACCGGTGGTTCGACCAGTGCCGGCAAACTGTCGATTTACGAGCGCGAAGAATGGCGCGCGTTCGTGACCGACTTCGGTCAAAGCCTGAACGCGCAATTCAATCCGGGTGACCGCGTTGCCAATCTATTTTTCTGCGGTGACCTGTACGCCAGTTTCCTGTTCACTCACGATGCGTTGCGGCATGTCGATACCGACATCACCGAGTTTCCGTTCACCGGCAGCGTCGATCTGGCTGCAC
>NZ_QAIU01000071.1:21543-25830 GCF_003061205.1 Pseudomonas sp. HMWF006 | reverse complement strand
ATCAGGCTCAGCGCACTGGCTTCACGCGCCAGCACGTGGATTTCCAGATCACGCCCGCCGTGCGGCGCCGAGGCCATGGAGAACGCCGACTTCTCGCCGCTCTCGCGCTCGATCATCAGGTACTGTCCGGCGTGATAGCGCGGCGGTTTACCGGCCGGCGCCCGCAAGCGTACACGCCAGGTGTCACCGCCAACGTCCCGGCATTCGATGACCTGACACGACAGGCTGCGCACCGGCAGTTCTCCCAACGCCAGCACGCCATCCCACAACAGGATGCAGTCTTCCAGCGGCTCGGCTATGCAAGTGTAGAACTCGCCGTGGTCGTGCACCTTGCCGGCCTGTTCGACCCGGCCTTCGACCAGCAACGCCGCACACACGTGGCAGTTGCCGTTGCGGCAGCTTTGCGGGCAGTCGTAGCCCAGGCGCCGCGCACCGTCGAGAATCCGCTCACCGGGCTGTATCTCAAGCACCGCTCCGGAGGGCTGCAGGGTTACACGCATCAATCTATTCCTAACTGATTCCAGATGGCATCGATCCGCTGGGTGACGGCGTCGTCCTTGACGATCACGCGGCCCCACTCGCGGGTGGTTTCGCCCGGCCACTTGTGGGTGGCATCCAGGCCCATTTTCGAGCCCAGGCCGGAGACCGGCGAGGCAAAGTCGAGGTAGTCGATCGGCGTATTGTCGATCATCACCGTGTCGCGCTTGGGATCCATGCGCGTGGTGATGGCCCAGATCACGTCGTTCCAGTCCCGGGCGTTGATATCGTCGTCAGTGACGATAACGAACTTGGTGTACATGAACTGTCGCAAAAACGACCAGACACCGAGCATCACGCGCTTGGCATGCCCCGGATACGACTTCTTCATCGTCACCACGGCCATGCGGTACGAGCAGCCTTCCGGCGGCAGGTAGAAGTCGGTGATCTCCGGGAACTGCTTCTGCAGGATCGGCACGAACACTTCGTTCAACGCCACGCCAAGGATCGCCGGCTCATCCGGCGGACGGCCGGTGTAGGTGCTGTGGTAGATCGGTTTGATCCGGTGGGTGATGCGCTCGACGGTGAACACCGGGAAGCTGTCGACTTCGTTGTAGTAGCCGGTGTGGTCGCCGTATGGGCCTTCGTCGGCCATTTCGCCCGGATGGATCACGCCTTCGAGGATGATCTCGGCGGTGGCCGGGACTTGCAGGTCGTTGCCGCGGCACTTGACCAGTTCGGTGCGGTTACCCCGCAGCAGGCCGGCAAAGGCGTATTCG
This sequence comes from Pseudomonas sp. HMWF006, assembly GCF_003061205.1. NCBI lineage: Bacteria > Pseudomonadati > Pseudomonadota > Gammaproteobacteria > Pseudomonadales > Pseudomonadaceae > Pseudomonas > Pseudomonas sp. HMWF006. The sequence continues at coordinate 24,574 of NZ_QAIU01000071.1, read as the reverse complement.
GAAAGGCTGTCCGGCACTGGCGTTACGGCACCGAGGATGGTCGCCGGATCGGCACCGAGGGCCACGGACACCGGGAACGGCTGACCCGGATGCTTCTCGCACCACTCGCGGAAGTCCAGCGCGCCACCACGGTGGCTGAGCCAGCGCATGATCACCTTGTTGCGACCGATCACTTGCTGACGGTAGATACCGAGGTTCTGGCGGTCCTTGTTCGGGCCTTTGGTGACGGTCAGGCCCCAGGTGATCAGCGGGCCGACGTCGCCGGGCCAGCAGGTCTGCACCGGCAGCATCGCCAGGTCGACGTCGTCGCCTTCGATGACCACTTCCTGGCACACCGCGTCTTTAACGACTTTCGGCGCCATCGAGATGATCTTGCGGAAGATCGGCAGTTTCGACCACGCGTCCTTCAAGCCCTTCGGCGGCTCCGGCTCCTTGAGGAAGGCCAGCAGCTTGCCGATTTCGCGCAGCTCGCTGACCGACTCGGCGCCCATGCCCATGGCGACCCGCTCGGGGGTGCCGAACAGGTTGCCGAGCACCGGAATGTCGTAGCCGGTGGGTTTCTCGAACAGCAGCGCCGGGCCCTTGGCCCGTAGCGTGCGGTCGCACACCTCGGTCATTTCCAGCACCGGCGAGACGGGAATCTGGATGCGTTTCAACTCTCCGCGCTGCTCAAGCTGCTGCACGAAATCCCGAAGATCCTTGAATTTCATTGACGATGGCACCCTCAAAATAGGCGTACATCCTACCTGCTCTGACGGGCAAACAGCAGCCCGTCAGCGCCCGGGATCGCTCAATTGTGGCTAGTACCCAGCAGCAATGGTGCAAACAGCGGGCTCAGTCTGGCACTGCCCACGTCCGACAGATGGTCGGCATCCTTGTACTGCGAGTGGCCATCGACATCAATGGCGCAGAGTCCGTCCTTGCACATCAGCGAGGTCGGGTCGATAACATGCACGCCGGGATCCGCCGCACTCATCGAGCCGAACAGCTCGGTGAAAAACCGCTGGCGCGCCAGATGCTCATTGAGCGGGCGACCGAGCCCTTGCGCCGAGCGCCCGATGCGCGCGAGGCTGGTCAGGCGGTCGATGTAGCTCTTGTGCTGCAGCGGCACTTCCTTGAACAGCCAGACTTGCACACCAGCCGCGCGCAGCTCAGCCACTTGCGCCTTGAGCCCGGCAGCCAGACGCTGTTCGGCTTGCGCCGGACTGTCCTTGCGCTCAAGCAGAAACTGTCTGTCGCCGTCGCCATCTTCGCGACCATAAATGTACAGGCTCCAGTTCGCCGCCAGTACGACATCCTTGATCCCTCGACTGAGCACCAGCGCCATGTTGCGTTTGTTGAAGTCCTGGCATTGAGGGCGCAGGCGGTCTTCGACAATCGGCGGGCAAGCCGTCAGGCTGTACAACCAGACCGGCTGCGCGTCGCGACCGAGAGTGCCGGCGATGGCCGGCAACAGTGCCGCCGTGTGACTGTCGCCCCAGAACATCTTGGTCGGAGCGACCTGTTCATCGCCGCCCAACCGACAGGCCTTGTCCAGCGCTTTGTCCGTGCTCAGCTGCATGCAATCCGCTTGCCCGGCCTTCCACTCCCGCGATTGCGCGTATTCCAGCGCCTTGCCGGTCAGACGCTGTGGCACACCGTCTGACGAGTTAATCACCGAGCCGGTAATCGCCAGCACGGTGATCGACAGCAAACCACCGACCAACATGGAATTCCGCTTGGCGAACACTCGTTTCTCACGAAAGGGCAGCTCGATATAACGCAGGCTCAACCAGGCCAGGGCCAACGCCAGGGCCATCCAGCCGAGCGCCTCCAGCGGCTGGATGCCGTCGATGGAAATTGCATTGGCATACACATAAACCGGCCAGTGCCACAGATACAGGGAGTAGGACAGCAGGCCGACCCACACCAGAACGCGGACACTCAACAGACGGCTGGCCCACGTCGCACCTTGCGCGCCCGACCAGATCAACGCGGTAGTGCCCAATACCGGCAGCAATGCCGCCCAGCCCGGGAACACCGTGGACTTGTCAAAGGTGAATATCGCCAGCAGCACCGCCGCCAGTCCGGCCACGCCCACCGACTGGCGCAGCCACGGCCGTGCGACGTGTTTCGACGCGGGCAGCACCGCCAGCATTGCTCCGCAGAGCAGCTCCCAGGCGCGGGTCGGCAGCGCGAAGAAGGCGAATTCAGGCCGGCGTTCGATATAAATGAGGTTCAGGCCAAACGACACCAACAGGACCGCGAACAGCATCCAGCGCCAATGACGGACATACCGCATCAGCAACACCATCATCAACGGGAAGAAGATGTAGTACTGCTCCTCCACCGCCAGCGACCAGGTATGCAGCAGCGGTTTGAGCTCCGACGCCGGCGCAAAGTAGCCGTCTTCACGCATGAACAGAATGTTGGAAATGAACAGCGACTGGTAACGAATCGTGCGCCCGAGTTCAGCCAGGTCTTTGGCTGTCAGCAACAGCCAGCCTAAAGCCAGCGTCACCACCACAACCACAGTCAACGCCGGCAGAATGCGCCGGGCACGACGGCCCCAGAAGTCGAGAAAACTGAAACGCTGTGCGCTGATTTCGCGGAACAGGATCGAGGTGATCAGGAATCCGGAAATGACGAAAAAGACGTCGACACCGACAAAGCCGCCGCTGAATGTACTGAACCCGAAATGAAACAGTACGACGGGAATTACCGCCAGTGCCCGTAATCCGTCGATATCACGGCGATTGCCAAACGTGTGCATGAAAAACCTTTCTCGTTCTGGATACAAAGTTCCTGGAAAGCGCGAAAGTTATCAGCCGCGTACATTTCAATCCATATACAAATAATCTGAGGCAAAAAAAAGCGCCCTTCCGGGCGCTTCTTTTTAAACAGCTGGGGTATTACTTGCGCTTCATCGACAAGAAGAACTCGTCGTTGGTCTTGGTCGTCTTCAGCTTGTCGACCAGGAACTCGATGGCAGCCACTTCGTCCATCGGGTGCAGCAGCTTGCGCAGGATCCACATACGCTGCAGTTCGTCGT
>NZ_QAIU01000071.1:6769-21533 GCF_003061205.1 Pseudomonas sp. HMWF006 | reverse complement strand
CTTCTCGGCGATCTTGCGATCCAGAGGCAGCTCCATGTTGCCGGTACCCTTGAACTCTTCGTAGATCACTTCGTCCATCTTCGAGCCGGTTTCAACCAGCGCGGTGGCGATAATGGTCAGCGAGCCGCCTTCTTCGATGTTGCGCGCAGCACCGAAGAAACGCTTTGGCTTCTCCAGGGCGTGAGCATCGACACCACCGGTCAGGACCTTGCCGGAGCTCGGGATCACGGTGTTGTAGGCACGGGCCAGACGGGTGATGGAGTCGAGCAGGATCACCACGTCCTTCTTGTGTTCGACCAGGCGCTTGGCCTTCTCGATCACCATTTCAGCCACCTGGACGTGGCGGGTCGGCGGCTCGTCAAAGGTCGAGGCAACCACTTCGCCGCGCACGGTGCGCTGCATTTCGGTCACTTCTTCCGGACGTTCGTCGATCAACAGCACGATCAGGTGAACTTCAGGGTTGTTACGAGCGATGTTCGCGGCGATGTTCTGCAGCATGATCGTCTTGCCGGCTTTCGGCGGTGCAACGATCAGACCACGCTGGCCTTTACCGATCGGGGCGCACAGGTCGATCACACGACCGGTCAAGTCTTCGGTGGAACCGTTACCGGCTTCCATCTTCATGCGCACGGTCGGGAACAGCGGGGTCAGGTTCTCGAAGAGAATCTTGTTTTTCGCGTTCTCTGGACGATCGAAGTTGATCGTGTCGACCTTGAGCAGGGCGAAATACCGCTCGCCTTCCTTCGGAGGGCGGATCTTGCCAACGATGGTGTCACCGGTGCGCAAGTTGAAACGGCGGATCTGGCTCGGCGAGACGTAGATATCGTCCGGGCCGGCGAGATAGGAAGCGTCAGCGGAGCGCAGGAAGCCGAAGCCGTCCTGGAGAATCTCCAGCACGCCATCACCGGAGATTTCCTCGCCGCTTTTCGCGTGCTTTTTCAGCAGGGAGAAAATCACGTCCTGCTTGCGCGAACGGGCCATATTTTCTATGCCCATCTGTTCGGCCAATTCGAGCAGTTCGGTAATCGGCTTTTGCTTGAGTTCAGTCAGATTCATATAGGAATGACGTAATCATTTATGGAGGGGGGGAAATTAAGCTTTTGGCTTAATGAGGCCGCGCCGCGGAGAAGGCGACAGGATCGCGAACTTGTTCGAAAAGGAGTGCGTCGGCGACGGCTAGCAGGGGGCAGTGGAGAAACCAGTGCGGGGCCGAATGTACCACCTGAGTTTCGGAGCGTCTAGCCCTGAATACGCAAAAAGCCCCGCAATTTGCGGGGCTTTTTTTCAGCGATTTACCGCGACGCTTAGATGTTGGCGTCGAGGAAAGCAGCCAGTTGCGACTTCGACAGGGCGCCGACTTTGGTCGCTTCAACGTTGCCGTTCTTGAACAGCATCAGCGTCGGGATACCACGCACGCCGTGCTTGGCCGGGGTTTCCTGGTTTTCGTCGATGTTCAGTTTGGCGACGGTCAGCTTGCCTTTGTAAGTCTCGGCAATCTCGTCCAGAACCGGAGCGATCATTTTGCAAGGGCCGCACCATTCAGCCCAGTAGTCGACCAGGACAGCGCCTTCGGCCTTGAGTACGTCGGCTTCGAAGCTGGCGTCGCTAACGTGTTTGATCAAATCGCTGCTCATGGAATTCTCCAGGTTGTAAGCAAAAAAACGTGGCCCATCATAGCCGCCCTTCCCTTGTTCAGGAAGCTGCAGTTGATTGAGTCTTGCTATGGCGCCTCATGAGTCTGGGTATAGCTCAAGTCACGCCGTGGCGGGGGCAATGAAGGCGATTCCGGTGCGCAAGGCTGCGTTGCGCACGTGCTCCTGCATGGCTTTCTGGGCGGCAGCGGACGACCGGCGGGCCAGGGCGCGGAGGATCTTGCGGTGCTCCTGCCAGGTTTCCATCGCCCGTTCGGCGCGGATGAACGGTAGTTTCTGGCTCTCGAGAAAGATTTCGGCGCTGGCGGTGAGGATGCTCAGCATCGCCTGGTTGCCGCTGGCCAGCAGGATGCGGCGGTGGAAGTCGAAGTCGAGTTTCGCCGCCGCTTCGAAATCACCCGCCTTCAATTGCTCGCGCATCGCGGCAACGTTGTCCTCCAGCGCATCCAGATCAAGCGTGCTCAGCGTGACCGCCGCCAGCCCGGCGGCAAACCCTTCCAGCGCATAGCGCAGCTGAAAGATATCCAGCGGCGAAGCCTGTGCCGCAAAGGGCCAGCCTGACGCCTGGCTGCCGTGCGGCAATTCCACCGGCGATTGAACGAACACGCCCTTGCCCGGCTGAATGCTGACCACACCGAGCGCACTCAGCGACGACAGCGCCTCGCGCAATGAAGCCCGGCTGACGCCCAACTGCAAGGCCAGATCCCGTTGCGACGGCAACGCATCGCCCGCACCGAAACCCTGTTCGGTGATCAGTTTGCGGATGGCTTGCAGCGCCACTTCGGGTACGGCACGGGAGATCGAGTTCATGGTTTTCCAGACGAACCAGGCCAAGGTGCGGCTAGTTGTAAAGCTATTCGCTGACGCCGGCAAGTCGTGCCCCAGCAGGGTTCGGCGCCGTACACCAATGCGCTATCGGAGTGCGAAAAACAACCTGACTGTTCAGACCAGTAAGACCGAACAAATCCGCCAAAACCGCGGCCTGCGCGGGGGAAACCCGAGTATTGGCACGCCCCATGCTCTGTCCGATCGCAGAAATCACTTCCCGCCGATCCGGAGATTTGCCATGACCCTGCGTTACCGCGCCCTCCTCGCCGCCCTGTTTTCCAGCCTGTTGCTCAGCCAGATCCCCGCCCACGCCGACGCGCTGGATGACGTGGTCAAACGCGGCACATTGAAAGTCGCCGTGCCCCAGGACTTCCCGCCGTTCGGCTCGGTCGGCCCGGACATGAAGCCCCGTGGCCTGGACATCGACACAGCGAAACTGCTGGCCGATCAACTGAAGGTCAAACTCGAACTGACCCCGGTCAACAGCACCAACCGCATCCCGTTCCTCACCACCGGCAAGGTCGATCTGGTGATCTCCAGCCTCGGTAAAAATCCGGATCGCGAGAAAGTCATCGACTTCTCCCGCGCCTACGCCCCGTTCTACCTCGCCGTGTTCGGCCCGCCTGATGCCGCCATCACCACGCTCGACGACCTCAAAGGCAAAACCATCAGTGTCACCCGTGGCGCCATCGAAGACATCGAACTGAGCAAAGTCGCCCCCGAAGGCGTGACCATCAAGCGCTTCGAAGACAACAATTCGACCATCGCCGCCTACCTCGCCGGCCAGGTTGACCTGATCGCCAGCGGCAACGTGGTGATGGTCGCGATCAGCGAAAAGAACCCGAAACGCGTGCCGGCGCTGAAAGTGAAGCTCAAGGATTCGCCGGTCTACGTCGGCGTGAACAAGAACGAGCCGGCGCTGCTGGCCAAGGTCAACGACATCCTGACCACCGCCAAGGCTGACGGCGCACTGGAAAAGAATTCACAGACCTGGCTGAAAGAGCCGCTGCCGGCCGATCTCTGATCGACTGCGCGGGAGACCTACATGGCTTATCAGTTCGATTTCATTCCGGTGCTGCAAAACACCGACCTGCTGTTGCGCGGCGCCTTGTTTACCCTGGAACTGACGGCCATTGGCGCATTCTTCGGGGTCGGCGTGGGCATCGTCGGCGCGCTGGTGCGGGCGTGGAACATCCGCCCGTTCTCGGCGATTTTCGGCGTCTACGTCGAGTTGATCCGCAACACGCCGTTTCTGGTGCAACTGTTCTTCATCTTCTTCGGCCTGCCGTCCCTCGGCGTGCAGATTTCCGAATGGCAGGCAGCCGTGCTGGCGATGGTGATCAATCTCGGTGCGTATTCGACCGAGATCATCCGTGCCGGCATCCAGGCGATCCCGCGCGGGCAACTGGAGGCCGCAGCGGCGCTGGCAATGAGCCGTTTCGAAGCGTTCCGCCACGTGGTCCTGCTGCCGGCGCTGGGTAAGGTCTGGCCGGCCCTGAGCAGCCAGATCATCATCGTCATGCTCGGGTCGGCGGTGTGTTCGCAGATCGCCACCGAAGAGTTGAGCTTTGCCGCCAACTTCATTCAGTCGCGCAATTTCCGCGCCTTTGAAACCTATGCGCTGACCACGCTGATCTACCTGTGCATGGCGTTGCTGATCCGCCAGTTGCTCAACTGGCTGGGGCGCCGCTATCTCACGAGGAGCAGCCAATGAGCGACTTCACCTTCTGGGACATCCTGCGCAACCTGCTCACCGGCCTGCAGTGGACGCTAGCGTTGTCGCTGGTGGCCTTCATCGGCGGCGGAATCGTCGGGCTGCTGATTCTGGTCATGCGCATTTCGAAAAGCCCGCTGTCGAGCAACATTGCCCGCACCTGGATCGAGCTGTTCCAGGGCACGCCGCTGTTGATGCAGCTGTTTCTGGTGTTCTTCGGCGTGGCACTGGCCGGGATCGAGATTTCACCGTGGATGGCGGCGGCGATTGCCCTGACGCTGTTTACCAGTGCCTATCTGGCGGAAATCTGGCGTGGTTGTGTCGAAGCGATTCCTCATGGCCAGTGGGAAGCCTCGTCGAGCCTGGCGTTGAATCCGCTGGAGCAACTGCGCTACGTGATCCTGCCGCAAGCCCTGCGTATCGCGGTGTCGCCGACCGTGGGCTTCTCGGTGCAAGTGGTCAAGGGCACTGCGGTGACCTCGATCATCGGCTTCACCGAACTGACCAAGACCGGCGGCATGCTCGCCAACGCCACGTTTGAACCGTTCATGGTCTACGGCCTCGTCGCCCTCGGCTACTTCCTGCTCTGCTACCCCTTGTCGCTCAGTGCGCGCTACCTGGAAAGGAGACTGCATGCCTCTGCTTAGAATTTCCGCCCTGCATAAATATTACGGCGACCACCACGTACTCAAAGGCATCGACCTCAGCGTCGAAGAAGGTCAGGTGGTGGCGATCATCGGCCGCAGCGGCTCGGGCAAATCCACCCTGCTGCGTACACTCAACGGCCTGGAGTCGATCAATGACGGGGTGATTGAAGTCGACGGCGAATACCTCGACGCTGCCCGCGCCGACCTGCGCAGCCTGCGGCAGAAAGTCGGCATGGTGTTCCAGCAGTTCAACCTGTTCCCGCACCTGACTGTGGGCGAGAACGTGATGCTCGCGCCGCAGGTGGTGCAGAAAGTGCCCAAGGCCAAGGCGGCCGAACTGGCGCGCAAGATGCTCGAACGCGTGGGCCTGGGGGAGAAGTTCGACGCGTTTCCGGATCGCCTCTCCGGCGGTCAGCAGCAGCGCGTGGCGATTGCCCGGGCGCTGGCGATGTCGCCCAAGGTGCTGCTGTGCGATGAGATCACGTCGGCGCTGGACCCGGAGCTGGTCAACGAAGTGCTCAGCGTGGTGCGGCAACTGGCCAAGGAAGGCATGACGCTGATCATGGTCACCCACGAAATGCGCTTTGCCCGGGAGGTTGGGGATAAGTTGGTGTTCATGCATCACGGCAAAGTGCATGAGGTGGGGGATCCGAAGGTGTTGTTTGCCAATCCGCAGACGGCGGAGTTGGCGAATTTCATTGGGACGGTGGAAGCGACAGCCTGAAGATCTTCTTAGGCAGTGATGCCCTCTTCGCGAGCAAGCTCGCTCCCACATTGGAATGCGCTCACCTGTGGGAGCGAGCCTGCTCGCGAATGGCCGCGCCGCGATCTCCAGACTTTCTGCGCTGAATCAAGGGTTTGAACCGTGCGCGTTGGCGCCAGCGTTTGATCGTGGCACGATGTCGGGGTTATCGACCGAGACCCCCTGACCATGCCGCAATCCCAAGCCAAGAATCTGTCCCTGATCGCCGCAATCGACCTGGGCTCCAACAGCTTTCACATGGTCGTGGCCAAGGCCCAGAACGGTGAAATCCGTATCCTGGAGCGCCTCGGAGAGAAGGTTCAGCTCGCCGCCGGCATCGACGATGAGCGCCATCTCAACGAAGAATCGATGCAGCGCGGCCTCGATTGTCTCAAGCGGTTTGCCCAACTGATCAACGGTATGCCGCTGGGCGCCGTGCGCATTGTCGGCACCAACGCCCTGCGTGAGGCCCGCAACCGTGGCGAATTCATCCGCCGCGCAGAAGAAATCCTCGGCCATCCGGTAGAAGTCATCTCCGGGCGTGAAGAAGCGCGCCTGATCTATCTGGGCGTCTCGCACACCCTCGCCGACACCCCGGGCAAACGACTGGTCGCCGACATTGGCGGCGGCAGTACCGAATTCATCATTGGGCAAAGATTCGAACCGCTGCTGCGCGAAAGCCTGCAGATGGGTTGCGTCAGCTTCACCCAACGCTACTTCAAGGACGGCAAGATCACCCCGGCCCGCTACGCCCAGGCGTACACCGCAGCGCGACTGGAGATCATGAGCATCGAGCACGCCCTGCACCGCCTGACCTGGGATGAAGCCATCGGCTCCTCGGGCACCATCCGCGCCATCGGCCTGGCGCTGAAGGCCGGCGGGCATGGCACGGGCGAAGTGAACGCCGAAGGCCTGGCCTGGCTCAAGCGCCGCCTGTTCAAGCTCGGCGATGTCGACAAGATCGATTTCGAAGGCATCAAGCCTGATCGCCGGACGATTTTCCCGGCGGGCCTGGCGATTCTCGAAGCGATCTTCGACGCCCTCGAACTGCAACGCATGGATCACTGCGACGGTGCCTTACGCGAAGGCGTGCTCTACGACCTGCTGGGTCGCCATCACCACGAAGACGTGCGCGAACGCACCCTGACCTCGCTGATGGAGCGTTATCACGTTGACCTGGAACAAGCGGCGCGGGTCGAGCGCAAGGCGCTGCATGCCTTCGATCAGGTCGCGGCCGACTGGGAGCTGGATGACGGCATCTGGCGCGAACTCCTGGGCTGGGCGGCGAAAGTGCACGAAGTCGGGCTCGACATCGCTCACTATCAGTACCACAAACATGGCGCTTACCTGATCGAGCATTCGGACCTCGCCGGATTCTCCCGCGAAGACCAGCAAATGCTCGCCCTGCTGGTACGTGGCCATCGCCGCAACATTCCCAAGGATAAATTCGCCGAATTCGGTGACGACGGCGACAAGCTGATTCGCCTTTGCGTGCTGCTGCGCTTTGCGATCCTGTTCCACCACATCCGGGGCACCCAGGCGATGCCGCAGGTGGCATTGCACGCCAAGGGCGACAGCCTTGATGTGGAATTCCCGGAAAACTGGCTGGATGAAAACCAGCTGACTCAGGCGGATTTCGGGCTTGAGGCCGAGTGGCTGACGCGGGTGGGGATTGTCCTCACCGTTCACTGAGTTAAATCTCAGGTGCAAAAAAGGCGATCCTTCTGGATCGCCTTTTTTATTCGGTTCGACTTGGGGACGGAGGTTAACCCTCACCCCAGCCCTCTCCCGAGGGAGAGGGCGCCGATCTCCGCTGGCTTCAAGGCCTGAGTTCGACTCGGTAGCTCAGGTCGACGTATAGCTCGAAACACCTCGGCCAGTCCCCTCTCCCTCTGGGAGAGGGTTAGGGTGAGGGGCTTTCGACTTTCAAGACCTCAACTGCTAACCGGCAGAATCGGGCTGCCCAGACGTTCCAGCAACGTCGCCTGCGCACTGCGCGGGTTCTGATTACCGGTCGGCGTGTTGCGGATGTAACGGCCATCCGACTGCAAGCTCCAGCTATGGGTATTGTCAGTCAAATACAGCTCCAGCTCTTTCTTCACCCGGGTCAGCAGCTTCTTGCCTTCTACCGGGAAGCAAGTCTCGACGCGCTTGTCGAGGTTGCGCTCCATCCAGTCGGCACTGGAGAGGAACATTTGCTCCTCGCCACCGTTGAGGAAGTAGAACACCCGGGTGTGCTCGAGGAAGCGGCCGATGATCGAGCGCACGTGGATGTTGTGCGAAACCCCGGCGATGCCCGGCCGCAGGCAGCACATGCCACGCACCACCAGATCAATGCGCACGCCGGACTGGCTGGCCTTGTAGAGCGCGCGGATGATCTTCGGATCGGTCAACGAGTTGAACTTGGCGATGATGTGCGCCGGTTTGCCGTCGAGGGCAAACTGCGTCTCGCGGGTGATCATGTCGAGCATGCCCTTCTTCAGGGTAAACGGCGCATGCAGCAGCTTCTTCATGCGCAGGGTTTTACCCATGCCGATCAACTGGCTGAACAGTTTGCCGACGTCTTCGCACAAGGCGTCGTCGGAGGTCAGCAGGCTGTAGTCGGTGTACAGACGGGCATTGGCGGCGTGGTAGTTACCGGTGCCCAGGTGTGCGTAACGCACAATTTCGCCGGCCTCGCGGCGCAGGATCAACATCATCTTGGCGTGAGTCTTGAAGCCGACCACGCCGTAAATCACCACCGCACCGGCCGCTTGCAGGCGGCTGGCCAGTTGCAGATTGGACTCTTCGTCGAAGCGTGCGCGCAGTTCGATGACCGCGGTCACTTCCTTGCCGTTACGCGCGGCGTCCACCAGCGCATCGACGATCTCGGAGTTGGCGCCGGACCGGTACAGGGTCTGGCGCACCGCCAACACATGCGGGTCTTTCGCCGCTTGACGCAGCAGGTCGACCACCGGGGTGAACGACTCGAACGGGTGCAGCAGCAGGATGTCCTGTTTGCTGACAACGCTGAAAATGTTCTCGCTGTTCTGCAGCAGTTTCGGGATCTGCGGGGTGAACGGCGTGTATTGCAGCTCCGGATGGCTGTCCAGACCGGTGATGCTGAACAGGCGGGTCAGGTTGACCGGGCCGTTGACCTGATACAGCTCGGTCTCGCTCAGGTTGAACTGCTTGAGCAGGTAGTCCGACAGGTGTTTCGGGCAGGTGTCGGCCACTTCCAGACGCACCGCATCACCGTAGCGACGCGAGAACAGCTCGCCACGCAGGGCGCGCGCAAGGTCTTCGACGTCTTCGGAATCGAGCGACAGGTCGGCGTTTCGGGTCAGGCGGAACTGGTAGCAGCCCTTGACCTTCATGCCCTGGAACAGGTCGTCGGCGTGGGCGTGGATCATCGACGACAGGAATACATAGTTGTCGCCAGCGCCGCCGACTTCTTCCGGCACCTTGATGATCCGTGGCAGCAGACGCGGCGCCGGGATGATCGCCAGACCGGAATCGCGACCAAAGGCGTCGATACCTTCCAGCTCAACGATGAAGTTCAGGCTCTTGTTCACCAGCAGCGGGAACGGGTGCGTCGGGTCGAGGCCGATCGGGGTGATGATCGGTGCGATCTCGTCGCGGAAATAACGACGTACCCAGGTTTTGATCTTGGTCGTCCAGTGGCGGCGACGGATGAAGCGCACCTGGTGCTTTTCCAGCTCCGGCAACAGGATGTCGTTGAGGATCGCGTACTGACGGTCAACGTGGCCGTGGACCAGTTCGCTGATCCGCGCCAGCGCCTGATGCGGCTGCAGGCCGTCGGCACCGGCCTGTTCACGGGCGAAGGTGATCTGCTTCTTCAGGCCGGCGACGCGGATTTCGAAGAATTCGTCGAGGTTGCTGGAAAAGATCAGCAGGAACTTCAGCCGCTCCAGCAACGGATAGGACTCGTCCAGCGCCTGTTCCAGCACGCGGATGTTGAACTGCAGTTGCGAAAGCTCGCGGTGGATATACAGGCTGCTGTCATCCAGGCCCGGGATCGCAATCACTGGCGCCGCCGCGACGGTTTCGGTGACGGGCGCGGGTGGCGCAGGCTCCAGTTCCGGCGGCGTTTCGGTGATTTGCTCGACCACCGGCTGAGCTTCTTTTACTGCAACTTCTGTGAGTCCTTCGGTATTCATCGAATGTTCCTGGGAGGGCTATTTCTGCTCTCGTAACAATTGAGCGGCGCGGACAGCAAAGTAAGTCAGGATGCCATCAGCGCCGGCACGTTTAAAGGCGGTCAGTGATTCGAGAATCACCGCCTCGCTCAACCAGCCATTCTCGATCGCCGCCATGTGCATGGCGTATTCGCCGCTGACCTGATAGACGAAGGTCGGCACTTTGAAGGCATCTTTTACCCGGAAAAGAATGTCGAGGTACGGCATGCCCGGTTTGACCATGACCATGTCCGCGCCTTCAGACAAGTCGGCGCCGACTTCGTGCAGCGCTTCGTCGCTGTTGGCCGGGTCCATCTGATAAGAAGCCTTGTTCGCCTTGCCGAGGTTCGAGGCCGAACCGACTGCATCGCGGAACGGGCCGTAATAGGCGCTGGCGTACTTGGCCGAGTAGGCCATGATCCGCACGTTGACATGGCCGGCGACTTCCAGCGCTTCGCGGATCGCCTGAATGCGACCGTCCATCATGTCCGACGGCGCAACCACCTGGGCACCGGCTTCGGCATGGGACAGGGCCTGACGGACCAGTGCGTCGACAGTGATGTCGTTCTGCACATAGCCGTCTTCGTCGAGGATGCCGTCCTGACCGTGGGTGGTGAACGGGTCGAGCGCGACGTCGGTGATCACGCCCAGCTCCGGGAAGCGCTCACGCAGGGCGCGGGTGGCGCGCTGGGCGATGCCTTGAGGGTTCCAGGCTTCAGCGGCGTCGAGGGATTTGAGTGCTGCAGGCGTGACCGGGAACAGGGCCAGCGCCGGAATCCCCAGTTCGACCCATTTCGCCGCTTCTTCGAGCAGCAGGTCGATGGTCAACCGTTCCACACCCGGCATCGAGGCCACGGCTTCGCGGCGGTTTTCACCGTCGAGCACGAACACCGGCAGGATCAGGTCATCGACCGTCAGCACATTTTCCCGCACCAGCCGACGCGAAAAATCATCACGGCGATTGCGGCGCAGGCGGGTGGCTGGGAACAAACGGTTGGCAGGGGTAAAGCTCACGGCAGACTCCTGAGCCCGCGCAAACGGGCGAGCGTGACAGTTATAGACGGCCATTATGACGAACAGATTACAGTTGTGCGTGCCCCGTGACATGTAGCCGCATTCCATTGTCAGTGTAGGAATTGTTCACGTCGAGACACATTTGGACACTTTCCTGAATGTGTACGAAGGGTTAGGCTGCGCGTTCATTTCGCCAGCACCCAGACAATGCTCCAACAATTTCTGCATGACTTCGGCTACTTTGCCTTGTTCCTCGGCACGTTCTTCGAAGGCGAAACCATCCTGGTGCTCGCGGGCTTCCTCGCGTTCCGTGGATACATGGACATCAACCTGGTGGTCGTCGTGGCGTTCTTCGGCAGCTATGCCGGCGATCAGCTGTGGTACTTCCTGGGGCGCAAGCACGGGCGCAAATTGCTCGCGCGCAAACCGCGCTGGCAGATGATGGGCGACCGCGCGCTGGAGCACATTCGCAAGCACCCGGACATCTGGGTCCTGAGCTTCCGCTTCGTGTATGGCTTGCGCACGGTAATGCCGGTGGCGATCGGTCTGTCGGGTTATCCGCCGGGACGTTATCTGCTGCTCAACGGCATTGGCGCGGCGATCTGGGCCACCGCGCTGGCTGCGGCGGCTTACCACTTCGGCGCGGTGCTGGAAGGCATGCTCGGCAGCATCAAGAAATATGAACTGTGGGTGCTGGGTGCGCTCTTGTTGCTGGGCGTCGGCCTGTGGCTGCGCCGCCGCTTCAAGAATGCGCGGCTGGCCAGGCAGGTTTATGCCGACGAGCAAGCCGCAAAAGCTGCGCAGTTGCATCAGGCCGAGCAGGCCAACGCTGCCGAACCCAAGCCGCCAACCGAGTGACTCACTGGCGGCAAGCATACAGCCCGACACCACTGAACAGGCTACAACCGGACTGAACGACTCTTTCAGTCGGGAATGTCACTCATCCCACCTGCTTTAATGGATTGCCGTTCGCCAGCGGCGTTCTCACGCCTAGAATCAGCCGCTCCTTACGCAACAGACCATCCCGAATAATGAACACCCCGGCGTTGTTGCGATCCATGTAGTAAGCGTTCCATGCAGGTGCTGCCGCACTTGAGCCTATGGCAACGCACGGAAAATTAGTGGACATTGAGCGCCATGAATCTGGAGAGAACCCCATGAGCAAAAAAGTTGCAGTGATCCTGTCCGGCAGTGGCGTATACGACGGCGCCGAGATCCATGAAAGCGTCATCACCCTGCTACGCCTGGATCAACGCGGCGCGCAAGTGCAGTGCTTCGCCCCGAACATCGCGCAATTGCATGTGATCAATCACCTGACCGGTGAAGAAATGCCCGAAACGCGCAACGTCCTGGTGGAGTCGGCACGGATCGCCCGGGGCAACATCAAGGACATCCGCGAAGCCGACGTCGATGACTTCGACGCGCTGATCGTGCCTGGCGGTTTCGGCGCGGCGAAAAACCTCTCGAACTTCGCCGTCGAAGGCGCCGGCTGCAGCGTCCAGCCGCAAGTGCTGGAACTGGCCGAGGCGTTTGCCGAGGCGGGCAAACCGATTGGCCTGATGTGCATCTCGCCAGCGCTGGCGGCGAAGATCTACGGCCCGGGCGTGACCTGCACGATCGGCAACGACGCCGACACGGCGACCGCGATGAACAAGATGGGCGCCACCCACGAAGACTGCGCGGTGACGGAAATCATCGAAGACAAGGCGCGCAAACTGGTGACGACCCCGGCTTACATGCTGGCCCAGAACATCAGTGAAGCGGCTGCGGGGATCAATAAACTGGTCGACCGCGTCCTCGAACTGACCCACGAAAATGATGCCTGACGCGTTCTGATGCCGGAGTGAGCCTGCTCGCGATGGCGGTGTATCAGGCAACATATCTGTTGAATGACCGACCGTTATCGCGAGCAGGCTCACTCCTACAAGGGGATTTGTGCAGGGCTTAAGGCTTGCGGGTCAGGCGCGTGAGGATACGGTCCAGCGCATTGGCAAACGCCTGCTTCTCGCGCTCGCCGAATGGTGCCGGGCCGCCGCTGATCTGGCCCTGCTCGCGCAGGTCGGTGAACAGGTTGCGCACCGCCAGCCGCTCGCCCATGTTCTGCGCATCGAACTCCTTGCCTCGCGGGTCCAGCGCCGCCACTCCCTTCTTCACCAGACGATCGGCCAGCGGAATATCGCTGCAGATCACCAGTTCACCGGGCACCGCGTGCTCGACCAGATAATCGTCCGCCGCATCCGGGCCACTCGGCACCACGATCAATTTGACGATCGCCAGCCCCGGTTTGGTCTGCGGTTGCCCGGCCACCAGCACCACTTCGAACTGGCGCTTGAGGGCGAACTTCACCACCAGATCCTTGGCGGCCCGAGGGCAGGCGTCGGCATCAATCCATACACGCATGTTTTTTTCCTCTTTTAAAAGCATCGCGGGCAAGCCACGCGCCCACAAGGTTAACGCTAACCTGTGGGAGCGGACTTGCCCGCGAATATGAGCGCAGCGAATGCTCTTAAGCAGTCATCCGCTTCTTCTCCGCGATCCGGCTCCGCCCATACAGCACGACAATCGCCAGAATCGCCAGCGCCTGCGCCGTCAGCGAATAGGCATCGGCATGAATGCCCAGCCAGTCGAAGTCGAAGAACGCCACCGGCCGCGTGCCGAAGATCCCGGCTTCCTGCAACGCCTTCACGCCATGCCCGGCGAACACCACCGACAACGCACAGAGCAGACCGGCGTTAATGCTGAAGAACAGCGTCAGCGGCAGTTTCGCCGAGCCGCGCAGGATCACCCAGGCCAGACCAACCAGCAGCACCAGCGCGGTGGCACCACCGGCCAGCACTGCGTCATGCCCGGCGGGGCCTGCCTGCAACCACAGGGTTTCGTAGAACAGGATCACTTCGAACAATTCGCGGTACACCGAGAAGAACGCGAGGATTGCGAAGCCGAAACGCCCGCCGCCGCCCACCAGACTCTGCTTGATGTAATCCTGCCAGGCTGCGGCGTGGCGGCGGTCATGCATCCACACGCCGAGCCACAACACCATGACACTGGCGAACAGTGCCGTCGCGCCCTCGAGCAACTCACGCTGCGAGCCGCTGACATCAATCACGTACGCGGCCAGCGCCCAGGTGCCGAGACCGGCCAACAGCGCCAGGCCCCAACCGATGTTGACGCTGCGCACCGCCGACTGCTGGCCGGTGTTACGCAGGAACGCGAGGATCGCCGCCAGTACCAGAATCGCTTCCAGGCCTTCGCGCAGCAGAATCAACAGGCCGGAAATGAAGCTCAGCGACCAGCTCAAGCCATCGCTGCCGAGTAACCCGGCGGACTCCTTGAGCCTGGCCTTGGCGGCATCCAGACGCTGTTCGGCCTGCTCGACCGGCAAACCGTCCTGCAACGACTGCCGATACGCCATCAGGGATTTTTCGGTGTCTTTGCGCACAGTGGCGTCGACGTTATCCAGCGAGCTTTCGACCAGCTCGAAACCTTCCAGATAGGCCGCCACCGACAGGTCATACGCCTGATCGTGGTCGCCGGCACGATACGCCGCGAGACTCTTGTCCAGAGTCGCAGCGGTGTAGTCGAGCAACTGCGCCGGGCCACGCTTGACCTGCGGCGGCTGCGCGCGCTGGGCGCGGAAGGTTGCGGCGGTTTGTGCACCTTCGGCGGCCTGTACTTCGGCCGGGGTCTGGCGGGCCAGATCGGCGATGTTGTAGGTCTTGTCGGATTTGGCCGCTGCCGGGTCGGCACTGAAGCCGGCGATGTAGGTCGCCAGATCCCAGCGCTGACGGTCATCCAGTTGATCGGCGAAGGCCGGCATGTCGGTGCCTTCGACGCCCTGACCGAGGGTGCTGTAGATCGCGTACAGGCTCAGGTGATCCATCCGTGCGGCATCGCGCAGATTGGCCGGTGCCGGCGACATGCCGAGACCTGCCGGGCCGTCGCCGGCCCCGGTTTCACCGTGGCAAACCGAGCAGTTTTGCGCGTAGAGC